>JAADGJ010000047.1 GCA_013152435.1 Chloroflexota bacterium
TCAACGAGGCGGCAAGCGTGAGTGAACGGCAGCAAGTGAAATGTCTGTCAGAAGCGGTTAGGCGGCGCACAGATCAGGCTGTCCGACCTCCAGCGACCAGATCAGGCGCTCGCAGAGAGGTGACAAGTCCGACAACGGGCACGTCCCACGCCCTCTCGTGGGGGCGATTTGAGGTCATCGGTGGGGTCTAAGAGGGAGTCGGTGGAGATGTTCAAGATATTTGCGACAGCAACTATGCCCCAGTAAGAGGGGCTTCAGTGACCGTTTCCAGTCCGGAGCGATACGGCTCAAGAGAAGGCTTCCTGGCATCAAAAAGATGATGAGCCCAAATTCGAATCCATCTTTATGATCCCTTACAACCTTCCCAGCATTTTTGATCTCATCTCCCCGAGATGATATCCGTATCCCTATTGTATCAGAAAAGATCCACGGGGAACCTTAAAATTCTTCCCGCCACGGATGTCAACGTCGACAAACCGGTCCGTATGGGGTTCAACCGTGGGGCGTCTAACAGCGAGTCCGCACCAGGCATGATTAGGCTGTCTGCTATTGTGCCCGTAGCTCTGTCCTGTACGCCCAATTGACCAGAAAGAGAACGCCGACCAAGGCCAAGGGGCCGGAAATCGCCAAGTAGGCGACCCAAGGAAAGCGCCCCCAAGTCCAGGCCACGTAGAACACCGCCAAAGCGCTGAACAGGATCGCCCCGACCCACTCCCACCGCCACGCGACGATCAACGCGATCACAACGATGTATGTCGGGACGAGATGGATCAGCAGGGCGAGAATCGTTTCCCAGAAGCCATACCCCTCACTGAGGACATCCAGGGCAAATAAGCTCGAGAACAGTGCGAAAAGGATGCCCAGAATCCTCGGAGCCCAGAAGAAAAGCCTCTTGGTGCTCGTATTCATTGATCTCTCCTCTATACTATCGCCCAACAGGACTGGGTTCATCGGCCATCAGGTCTCAAGGCGCCATCCCACCACCCCCCGGAACGCTCCCAGGAGGAGTTGGCAGCGCGAGCCAATGCGGTTTTCAGCGCGACGCCCCCACCGTCACCGCTTCCTCGATCAACGCCAGGTCTCCTTCCTTATCCCGAAATGAGACTGCAAAGCCACCAATTGCCCCTGGTGATGCATCGTATGCCTGAGAGCGTAGATGAGATGGGAGAGAACCGTCCCGCCCGACCACTCATACAAGTCAAATCCTTTCACCAGATCGTCATCGGTTGCGCTCTCAAAGAATGCGCTCACCTTCCCCGCCACTTCCTCCAAATAGGCAGCACATTCCTCTTTCGTTGGCCAATCTTCAGGCCCCGTCTCCCACCAGGGGCCTCGGAATCGATGGCCCCACTCAAACTCCTCGTCGGTCTTGCCGCTGAAATAGAAGTCTAACGACTCCAGGGTGTGGTATGCAATCACAGCCGGCACGAACGTTTCCGAGAAGCCTGTTAACCATTTCTCCGGAGGAATATTTCCGATCACTTCCCGGAGCATACCGAGTGACCGGTCAAATTGATCGAGGAGTCCACGACAGATGACCCGGGTATTTTCCATTGCCCTACCCCCTGTTTGAAGTCACCCTGTCTGGGTGGACACTTTCAGGCTTGGGACGTTGATGGGGAAGAGCATGAGCTCTTTCGAATTGGATAGGCGACATGGAGTGGATAGACGAATGGCACCGATGCAGATTGTACGAATCCTCGATGAACCCAAACACGGTCTTCAGTGCGTGTCTGAGAAACATACCACGAAGCCACTAAGACACCAAGAGGAGTATCAAAGGGAGTATATTGAGGACTCTTCTTACATCCGTAGGCTCTCCATAGTGCATTTCCGCTTTCTCTATTTAGGGTCTTAGTGCCTTAGTGGTTCCTACTCGTACTTTTCAGACACACTCCCAGACCAATTCCAGGACCCACCGGCGGAACTCTGTTGGACACAGTGGACGGGTCCTGGACATCTTTCTCTCCTCGGGTAACACCTGCATCGACCCAACCGATTTATGTCGGATCAGAAGCCTATTTCAGGAAATCCGATAGATCCTCTGGGAATGGAATCAGACCAATCCGCCTCGCAGCCATCCACAAGTGCCGATCGAACGTGGCCATGATGACAGGATCGCTCATCGCATCCTGCCCGACGCCGCTGCCAGATGGATAGCATTATATCCCCGCAGCGAGTGTTCCCAGGCCAGCATCTCCGCACGGGCGGCCACCGCCTCCGTGATCTGAATGCGCACGAGGTCCGACCACTCGCCCCAAAAGGTATGCAATGCGGCCATTGCCTCTTCTCGGCTCAACGCCCCGAGGCGCACACCTTTGGCCAGGGCGGCCCCGCCCTCGGCCCGGGTGATGAGAGCAGTCCCCGCCACTGCAATTGTGGATATAACCTCGCTTACCTCCGGCGAACCCGGCTCAGCCACATAGCGCTTCACCAGAGCGCTGGCATCGAGATAGAGAATCATTCCCGATCTTCCAGAAGCATCTCGGCGATAGTACGGTCACCCTTCGTCTCAGCTACTGAAGCCAGTGGGCCCAACTTCCGCCCGCTCCAGGAGACCAGGCCGGCCTGGACCAGATCCTGCACGCGCTCCTCCCTCGAGGGCCGCATGGGAACGCTTCGAGCGATGGGCTTGCCGCGCTCTGTGATCACCACGGTACCACCGGCCTTCACCTGCCGCATATATCGACTCAAGCGCGCCTTCAACTCCCGAATGCTCACCGCCGTTTCGCCCATCGTCTGTATCCTCCACCACCTATCGGATGCAACCGCCCTTTGTGGTCACATCATATCTGTTTGGGCCACATACTGCAAGGCGAGCAGAAACACGCCCATCGTCAGGGGGTGCGGAGTGAAGCTGAGGGCAACGCCTGTCGCGCACGTTTCTTAACATTTCATCCGTGAGGTCTCCAACATGTCGGTGGGATATGCCGAGGGGTCGGGAAGAGGACTTCAGGACAATTGGAAACCCCACGGATAGTCGATTCGCACCATCCGTGGGGTTTCCAGTAAAGCCGAACGATAATCTGGTCGGGGCGAGAGGATTTGAACCTCCGACCTCACGGGCCCGATCCGTGTGCGCTCCCGGACTGCGCTACGCCCCGATGTCTCTATGATACAGGCCCATTATACCCGAGCCCCCTCGCTTTGACAAGTTCAAATCGTTGATCGTAGTGTATCCAAAAGGGTGGAAATGGGGTACACAGCCCCGTTGATAAACGCCTCCACGCCACCACGGACAGCCTGCCGCCCCCCTTACCCGCCGCCAAACACCCGCGCAAACAGCGCCCTGTGCTCATCGAGCACGTCCCGATAACCCGGATCCCGGGCGGCGTTTCGCATCTCGCCTGGATCCCGGCGGAGATCGATCAGTTGCTCCCGGTTCTCACCATGATCATAGAGCATGTACTTGTAACGGCCGGTGATCACCATGCGGCCGATCTCGCTCTCCACCGGGAGATACGTCCGCCAGGATCGAGGCGTCCTGCCCTCGGCCAGAGGGCGGAAGCTCATCCCCTGTAAGTCCTCCGGCGGCGCGATCCCCGCGTAATCACACAACGTCGGGAACAGATCCAGGCCATTGGAGATCAGATGCGCATCATCCACTGCGCCCGCCGGCGTCACGCCCGGCCAGCTGACGATCAGCGGGACCCGACAGGCCTCCTCGTAGAAGGCGGTCTTGTGTTCCATGCGGTGCGCCGCGTCCATGTCCCCGTGGTCGCTGGTGAAGATGATCACCGTCTCCCCCTCCCGTCCGGCCTCGCGCACGGCCTCGCAGATCCGGGAGATCTGCGCGTCGACCATCTCGGTCAGCCGGCCATAAGCCCAACGATGCATCCGCCACCGCTCGGCCGTATACCGCTCGCGAGCGAGCTGGCGGAACGGCCTCTGCGCCAGCAACATCCGGATCGCCTCCGGCTCGTCCTGCTGCGGCTCGTGATTGGGAGGGAGCGGAGGACAATACCGATCGAAGAACTCCTCCCTGCTGACGCCATCCGGGATCCGAAGCGCCTTATCCAGCGTTTCCAGCTCCACCCGGCCGCTCTTCACCAGGCGCGCCTCCGCCTCCGTCGCCGGGAAATCCCGGATCGCCATGTAGCAGATATCGTGAGGATTGATGAAGGAGGCGAACAGGAGAAAGGGCTTCTCATGCTCCCGGCGGATGTACTCCGCACAGGTTTCCGCCAGGCCATCGCGCTCATCGGGCGTGAGGTAGTCGAATCCGAGCTCCTGGACGCTCAAATTAGGCAGGTGAACCTTACCACCATAGGCGGCCTCGTAGCCCGCCCGGCGAAACAGCCAGCCCAGCCCTCCCCGTTTGATATGATCCGGTATGTCCCCCAGATGAGCGGTATCGTTGCTCCGCAGCCCGATCTCGCTCGGCATGCGTCCGGTCATCAGGCTGAAACGGGAGGGCACACAAACTGGATTCGTGCAATAGGCCCGTTCAAAGCGGATCCCCGAGGCCGCCAGACTGTCCATGGCGGGCGTGCGTATATACGGATTGCCCGCGCAGCTCATCATGGTAGCGCTCTGTTGATCCGTGAGAATCACGATGATGTTCGGCCGCGTCCGCCCTGCCATGCGTGTCTCTCCCCTGGGGAGCCTCCTGATCCCCCCGCTCAGCCTGCTCGTCGCTTCCCGTCGAGAGGGGATGCTCCACTTCCCTCGGAGGCCTCAATGGCAGCATCACGTAGAACGTGCTCCCTCTTCCCTCACCCTCGCTCTCAGCCCAGATGCGACCTCCATGCAGCTCCACAATCCTGCGGCACAACGCCAGGCCGATTCCCATGCCCCCGAAGCGTCGAGTTGATCCCCCATCCACCTGATAGAAGCACTCAAAGATCTGCTCCAGCTTGTCCGGCGGGATCCCCACGCCCTGGTCGGATATGGCCATCAGAACAGCTTCCTGCTCTACCCAGACCCGTATGCGCACCTGGCCACCGCCGGGGCTGAACTTGACGGCGTTATCGATCAGATTGCACAGCACCTGGTAAAGCAGGTGAGAATCCGCCACCAGAGGGGGCAGATCGGGAGGCACATCGATGAGAAACTGGACGCCGCTTTCCTCCGAGCGCGTCTCCCAGGCCCGTATCGCCTTATGCAACAACGGCTCCAACCGCAACTCCGTCGCCTGCACCGCGGTCACATCCAGCGTCTGCAGCATCAGGAGCCGGTCCACCATATAGCGCAACCGCTCGCTCTGCACATCCAGGGTGGTCACCGCCTCCACCTGCGCGGCGGTCAACGGTCCCAGCAATCCCTCCTTCAGCAGCTCCACATATCCCTTGATCAGCGTCAGCGGGGTGCGCAGCTCATGAGAGACGTTGCCGATCATCTCATCCCGGGCCTTCAAGGCCGCACGGAGCTGGGCATTGGTCCTCTGAAGCTGCTCCTCCGCCTGTTTACGCTCGGTCACATCCAGGAGGGTCCCGACGATGGCAGGGCGCCCCCGGTAGTCCACGCGCCGCCCCAACACCTCGCAATACACGCAAGAGCCGTCCTTACGCCTGCCCCGGAACACGTAATGAGCGAATTCCACCTCGCCCGTAAGGCGCTTCGCGACATACTGCTGCACCCGCTCGTGATCCTCCGGGAAGGTGAGATCCAACGGCCCCATCTTGTCGATCAATTCCTCGGGCGTGTAGCCGAACGTCCGGGCCAGCGCGGGGTTGACGTAGCGGAACTTGCCATCCTGGAAGATGTACACGCCCGCCAACGACTCCTCGGTGATCATGCGGAAGCGCGCCTCGCTCTCCTTCAGCATCTGCCAGACGCGCTGTCGCTGGGTGACATCCCTCAGAAGGTGCAAGATCGCCGGCCGATCCTCCCACAGGATCCGCATCACGTTGGTCTCCACCCACCGCACGCTCCCGTCCCGATGGACGATCCGGAACGGGGGGATCCGGGAGAGCCGGACGCCCTGAAGCAGCTTGCGCTGATACCGGGCCACCGCCTCTCGATCCTCCGGGTAGACGAACGAGATGAAAGGACGCGAGACAAGCTCCTCCTGAGAATACCCGGAGAGACGGGTCGCCTCGGGGTTGACGAACTTCAACATACCGTCCTGGGCCACCACGACGGCCTCGCTCGCGTTCTCCATCAACAAGCGGCTCTTCTCCTCGGACTCCCACAGCGCCCCCTCGATCCGTTGGCGCTCCGCCAACTCCCGCTTCACCCGTTCATGCAGATCGTGAAACCGCCCGATGAGCGTTCCCACCAACGCGATGGACAGGGAGCCAAACAGGACCCCGCTCTGAAAGAGGAGATACTCCTCCCGCACGCCCTGGGCGACCAGGGCGACGAGAAGAAAATTCAGGAAGAAGATCGAGAAGCCCACGAGGGCTCCGGCCCGCATGCCGAAAAAGCTGCCGGCGGACAGCACGGGGACCAAGGAGAGGATGACCGTCTGCGGCCCCAAGGCGCGAAAAACGGGGACAAACAGCACCGCGTAAAGAGCTGTTGTGCCCAGGACGAAAAACAAGGATCGCGCCCGGTGGGGCGGGACTCCCAGCCGCCGGATATAGCGGCTGAGCCCCGCGCGATCGTCGGTCCGCGAAGGGTCGGTCTGTGGAGAGCGAGGCGTTTGATATGCTTTCATACGCTCTAAACATGCCTCATCTCTCCACGATGGTCAATAGCCCCACGGTAGTCATCCCTATGAGCGTGTCTGAGAAATGCCGCTGCTTCTGCGATGGAGAGGCCTGAAAGGGCGAAGTCCCTCCGGAAAAAAGCCTTTCTCCCGCCCTCGACCCGCCCGGCCTCGGCCCAGATCCCTGCGGCAAGGGCCGAGAAAGGCAGGTCCAGGCCGGAAAAGCGGGGTTTCCGTGGAGGGGAGGTCCCCACCACATCTTCCCTCGTGGGGAATGTGATCCCGCAGGAAACCAAAAGCAGGGGAGTCACAACGCCCCATCGAGGTCAACGATGAGGCAGCTCCCCCTCCAGGACGTAATGCCGCAGCTCCGTCACGCTCAGATTCTCGATGCCCAGCTTGTCCAACGTGCGGCCGCGGCGCCAGTAGTCCGTGCCATGGATGATGCACGCCAGCTGGATGATGGCCTCCATCCCCCGCACGGAGACGCCATACCGGGCCCCCAGGGAGGCGATGGGCACCAGGCTCATGGGCACGTCCTCGAAGATGTATCGATGCTCCAACGTGCGCGGGGCCTTGATGCCATAGTAGCCGGGATTGGCATGAATGGCCTCGTTCAGATTCGATCCACGGGCGTCATACGCCATCCGCAGCCACTCGATCGCCGACCGCACCTCAATGCCCAACGCGGCCGCCACCGTGATGCGCTCCCGATCCAACACCTCCAGCACGCGTGCCACGGAGGGCGTCACCCCGTCGATGTAGAACTGAAACTCCCCACGGGTGGACTCGATGCGCCCCGCGTTCAGGATCGTCAGGGCCGGGTGAAAGATGGCCCCCATATTGTTCAGGCTGGTGTGCAACACGTCCTTGCCATCGATAAATTGGGGATACGCATCCGTGAGAGCCTCCAACACCGCCCCCGTGCGAAAGGCGGGCAGGGCAGCCAGAGGCACGGCCTCCTTGATGCGGAAGATCCGCACCTGCGCCGGGCCAACGGAGCGGCTGGCGTAGATGAAGGTCTCCGTCTCCGCCACGGTCACCCGGGCCGTACACCCCTCGTCCCGCAACACCTTGACGAACTCCAGGGTGCCGCCGGTTCGCCCGGGATTGAGAACCACGATCTGATCGTCCTGCAGATAGGGCGCCATCGACATGGCCACATCCCGGTGGGCCGAGGATGGCACCACCACCATGATCACCTCGGCGCCATCCAGCGCCTCTTGGATGTCCGAAGTCACACGCTCCAGCCGGGCGAACCCGTGGGGCCCGCCGTCGAAGCTCTCCAAATCGAGCCCTCGACGCAGCCGGATCGCCTCAATGTGACCGGGCGTTCGATTATAGAGGGTGACGGGGAACCCCTTCAGTGCCAGGTGAGCGGCCATCGCCTTGCCGCCATGTCCAGCGCCCACGATCGTAAAGCGAGTCACTTCTTGAGTCATGGCTTCCTCTCTCACGCACAATAGCCTCGCCGGCCCTCATGGCCGACAGGATACACGCCTACACGTCCCCAAGCTCCAGCCGAGTGATACGCTCCGCCTCCGAAAGGGGCCGGCGGGTCTCCGGGTCGATGGCCTCACAGCAGCCATTGATGATACGGGTGACGATCTGCCCACGAGCGATCGGGCTGTTGCGCAGATGGGGGGCGTCCAGGATGCCCGTCGTGATCGCCCGGGCCAGCGTGCCGGGATCGGCCAGAGGATCCGAGACGCCCGGCCCGGCCAGGGAACGAATCGCATCCAGCGTCACCCACGCCTCCGAGATCAGGTGGTCCTTGCGATCCTGCACGGCCGGGTCGGCCGTCATATCCGGCGCGCCCCGCAGCGCGTTCTCAATGGCCCGCCGGGCGATGCGCACGCTTTCGATGAGCTCCTCCGCGGTGGTGGCATGATCGGCCTCCGTGGCCCCCACCACGTGCACGATATGGGGATGCACGGCCATCTGAAGATACACGGAGGCGGCCAGGTGTCCACGAGCCGCCGCCGGCTCCACCGGATAGCTCAACAGGCCCGTACGCGTCTGCCGGTACACGCGAAACTCCGGCCCGGCCAGCGACTCGGACATCTCAATGCACGCCAGGATCTTGGCCAGATCCATGCGATCGGAGACGCCCGCCGGGCTGTTGAACATGTACTGCGCGATGTAATCCCGCACGCCCATGGCGCGGGCATTGTACGCGGACAGGTAGCTGGCGACCACGTAGATGACGTCGGGTGCCTCCCGCATTCCCCAATGGTGCGGCTCGTTCACCTCCACCGGGATATCCCGCTGGGCGTACCAGCACATCAACTTCTGATGCTCCCGCAGCGATCCCTCCAGGTCCCACGGGCCACGGCCGTCCAGCTGATTGAACCAGAACAAGGGGATCGCCGCCCAGGCGATGTGAATCGTCTCCACGTACATCTCGGCCAGCCGAATGAAATCATCGGTGCCGGTATACGTCCGCATGAGCGGATAGTTCCCCCGCCGGCTGGCGGCGTACAATCGACGGAAGTCCTCGGCGCTGCGAACGGGCACCCCGCCGGCCCCCTTGCGGCGCGGGTCCTGGCGCTCCGGGTGGAAAAAGTTCTCCTGGGCGTCCTGGTCCGTCCCCAGGGAGATCACATCCAACACCCGGGATTCGGCGATCTTCTCGATGCCCGCCACGGTATCCTCCACCGTGGGCAGGCCGAAATGGTGGCGGATGATGGGATACGGGGCCTTCCATCGAATGCGCTCCACCAGCGTCTGCGGATAGGCCTCCTCGCCCTCCTGGGCCACCCGCTCCCCCTTCAGGTACGCGATGACCTCCTCAATGGGCTCCTCCCCACTGAAGCAGATCTCGAACAACGCCAGTTTGCGGGCCAACTCCACCACAGGGGGCGTCCCCCCGAAGGCGAAGCGGCGATCCGCCAGCCCAGCCTCGATCACAGCCGCCTGGAACTGGCGCAGCAGCGGCTCGGCGGTCTCCGGCATGAGCCGATAGCTCACAGCCACCAACTCGGGATCGTGTTCCCGGATGGCCGCCAGGAAATCCTCAATGGAGACGGCCGGCCCCAGGAAGACCGTGCGCCATCCCAGCTCCTCCGCCAGATGAAGCACATGAGCGATCCCAGCTACATGTACGCACTCCCCCAATGCACCGCCTATCATCACACCAGGAACAGCCACCATTCGCCTCCTGTGGTAGGTTCATGATCGCGAAAGCCGAAGACGAGGATGTATCCGCCCAAGAAGACGGGGCAGATGTGCGAAGAGCCCGAAGAAGCCCCCAAGCCCCCGACGCAAAAAATGGGCCAGGAACGAACCTGGCCCACTGATCACGAAGAAACGGCTTCCGACGGTTACGTCGCAGATATTCCGTTGAGACGGCCCCAACCCCACGGAGCCAGACAGAGCCTGGACCGGGCTCATCGCAGTTAGGCAGGCAAACTCCGCACCAGGATCGTCCTAGAGTTCATGAAACATTATACGGCCCAGCGCACCGGAAGTCAAAAGCACCGGGCCAGCCCCCCATCCAGCATCAACGGCAGCGCTCGCGCCGCCCCAAAGACTCAGTGATGCTCGAACCTCTATGACGTCGCTCACCGAAATGCACAGCTTCCATCCGGTCAAGTCGTCCCGACGCCCGGCCTGTGCGCATACGCGGCGGATATGGTAGGATGGAACTGAGTCCGCTCGCCCTTCGGCCGAGCAACGACCCGCGTACAATCCCGAGAGGAGATTTGATGGCCTCCAGCTCTCACAAGCGTGTCGCCTGGCTGACTGATATCCATCTGGAATTCCTCGAGGCGGGTATGGCCGCCTTTCTCGATCGCCTGGCCGCCTCCGAGCCGGATATCGTCCTCATCGGCGGCGACACGGGCACCGCCCGCGATGTGATCCCGTTCCTGTACATGCTGGAGAAGAGCCTGCGACGTCCTATCTACTTCGTCCTCGGCAACCACGACTTCTACAGAGGCTCGATCCGTCAGGTCCGAGCGGCCGTACAGGAACTCTCCCAAGCCTCACGATGGCTGCGATGGCTCCCCGCACAGGGGGTTGTACGGATCTCCGACACAACCGGCCTGTTGGGGCACGGTTCGTGGGCAGACGGACGCCTCGGAAACGGGCGGCGCTCGCTGGTCGAGCTGAACGACTACTACTATATCCAGGAGCTGATGGGACTCTCCCGGGAGGAACGCTTCGAACGGCTCGCCACCCTGGGCGATGAGGCGGCGGCGCACTTTCGCCGCTGGCTGCCCGAAGCCTGCAGCCGATTCCGGGATATCTTGCTGCTGACCCACGTGCCGCCGTTCCGAGAGGCCAGCCGGCACAAAGGACAGATCTCCGATGACGAGTCGCTCCCGCATTTCTCCTGCCAGGCAGTCGGCGACGTCCTGCTGGACGTCATGACGCGACACCCAGAGAATCGCCTGACCGTGTTGTGCGGGCATACGCACAGCCCGGGGGAGGTCTCGATCCTGCCCAACCTCCACGTCAAGACGGGAGGTGCCGAATACGGCCGGCCGGACCTGCAAGAGATCCTCCTCATCGATTAAGGCCAGATCCCAAGCGAGCGACTGCAGACGCCTGGCACATGGGAATCGGGTCTGCAAGGAAGGGGCGATCAGCCGACATCGCCCCCGAGCCCCTCACCGGGAGTCCCCCTCCACCAGCGCACGCGCCCGCTCGAAGATCGCATCCAACATGGCCTCGGTCAGGCGCCCGGTCTGGGTGTTCTGGCGGCTGGGGTGATACGAGGCGAGAAGACACGGCAGGCCGCCGGGCAGATGATAAAGCGCCCCATGGCCAAAGCGATACCGCGGGAGATCATGCCCCATGCCACGCAACGCGGCCAGATAGCCGTCGAAGGCGATGCGCCCCAAAGCCACTGTCACCCGCACCCGCGTCAGAAGCTCAATCTCCCGCTGCAGGAACGGACGGCAGTTGGCGATCTCCTGGGCGGTGGGCCGATTCTTCGGCGGCACGCATCGCACCACTGCCGTGATGTACGCGTCATGCAGGCGCAGGCCGTCGTCGCGATGCTCCGTGGTCGGCTGATTCGCGAACCCGAACCGATGCAACGCCCGCATGAGCCAGGCGCCCGAATCATCGCCGGTGAACATGCGCCCGGTCCGGTTGGCGCCGTGGGCGCCCGGGGCCAGCCCCACGATCAGCAAACGGGCCTCCCGGTCGCCGAATCCCGGCACCGGACGCCCCCAATACTCCCAACCCTGGTAGGCGCGTCGCTTCGTCCGGGCGACCTCCTCCCGCCATGCCACCAATCGGGGACACGCCCGGCAGGTGATCACCTCCTCCGTCAGCCGATCCCAAGCACCATCCCGAGACGAACGCATCACACGCAAACCTCCCCCGATCAACATGCCACGTAGGATAGGACACCCCCGCCGATCCGTCAATCCGGCGCCGCACCCGCGCCGAACAGGCCGCCGCCGCCCCACCCACTCGACGCCGGATGTGGTATACTCGGAGGGAACCCCGAAGGGCGCGAGGAGCCGAAACCATGAACGCAACCAAGGCGACCATCCGAACCGTGGCCGTGGGAATCGCATGTGCGATCTGGCTGCTCGGGATCGCCCTTCCCATCGCCCTGGCGGACACCCTCCCCGAAGGCACCTCCCCTCCGCAGGTGTTCCTCCCCTCCATGCTCTCCGAACTCCCCTTCGTCGGACAGGAGATCCGCATCAGCGCCATCTATTACGATGCTTACGGGTCCGGGGAGAGAGACGAGGCGATCCAACTCTGGAACGTGGGGAAGCAGTCCGTCTCGCTGGAGCGGTGGCGGCTGGAGGACGGGACCCGTACGGCCGTGCTCCCTGCCCTCTGGCTGGCCCCTGGCCAATTCCTGTGGTGCACCCGCGAGGCAACCGCCTTCGCCGCCGAGTTCGGCCACGCGCCCGACTGTGAATGGGGGGATGACACCGATCCCGCCGTGCCCAACACCCAGGGGGGCGTGCTGCGCCTTTCCAACAAGGGCACACGGGTGACGTTGCGCTCCCCCGACGGCACGCTGGTGGACGCGGTGGTCTATGAGGACGCGAGCCCGGGGCCCGGCTGGGAGGGCTCCCCGCTGGAGCCGTACACGGCCGGGGGATTCGGGGCCGAGGGCCAGATCCTGTACCGCAAGCTGGACGCGCACGGACAGCCGGTGCCGGACACCGATCGCCCCGAGGATTGGGCCGTCGATCTGCAGGATCCTCTAACCGGGCGACGCGTGCGCTACCCCGGCTGGGATCTGGAGACGTTTTGGCCCGCCTACGTGGTGACAGACACGGCCTACCTGACGGTGACCATCGCCCCGGACAACCTCTTCGAGACGACGCTGGCGCACATCCAGGCCGCCCGGGAGAGCATCGCCTTTGAGGGATACGTCCTGGAGAGCGTACCCATTGGGCTGGCGCTGGCCGAGCGCGCTCAAAAGGGGGTGGACGTCCGCATCCTGCTGGAAGGGACCCCAACAGGCGGTATCGGCGATACCCAGCGCTGGATCACGCAGCGCATCGTGGAGGCCGGCGGCCACGTATACTACATGGTCAACGATCGCCAGGACGCCCATGATCGCTATCGCTATCAGCACGCCAAGCTCATGATCTTCGACGATCGGATCGCGCTGATCAGCTCGGAGAACCCCACGCGGGATTCCATGCCGGACGACGACAAGAGCAACGGCACATTGGGGCGGCGTGGCGTCGCGCTGCTCACCGACGCCCCCAGGGTGGTCGCACGTGCTCGGGCGCTTCTGGCGGCCGATCTGGACCCGGAGCACCACCGGGACATCTTCGCCTGGGACGCGGCCGACCCGGTCTACGGGGCCCCCCCACCGGGCTACAAGCCGTCCCCTATCGAGGATGCGACCCTCTATCCCGTCCGGTTCCCCACGCCGCTCACCATCACCGGCACCTTCGCCTTCGAGATCGTGCAATCCCCGGAGACCAGCCTGAGGCCCGACGCGGGGCTGCTGCCCATGATCGCCCGCGCGGGCCCCGGCGATACGGTGCTGGTGGAACAACTTTACGAGCATCACCACTGGGGCCCCAGCGACAGCAACCCGGAGGTGGACCCCAACCCTCGCCTGGAGGCGTATCTGGCCGCGGCGAGACGGGGTGCCCGCGTGCGGATCCTCCTGGACAGCTTCTTCGACGACCCACGCAATCCGCGGAGCAACCTGGCCACCATCGCCTACCTGAACGAGATCGCCCAGCGAGAGGGATTGGACCTGAAAGCGCGTCGGGGCAACCCGACCTATCTGGGCATACACAACAAGATGGTACTGGTCGAGGCGAACGGCCGGGGATGGGTCCATGTGGGCAGCATCAACGGCTCCGAGGGATCGGCCAAGGCCAACCGGGAGCTGGCCCTGCAGGTCCAATCGAACGAAGCGTACCGCCTCCTGGCGACGATGTTCTGGCAGGATTGGGCGGCCGCGGAGCCGTGGTACCCCAGCGCCACGCCCTGACCCCGTTGTGGTCTCACGCGCCCCATAGACCATCCACCGCAGCGCCCAACAGGGCGATCCCCTCCAAAGCCCCCCTCTCCCTGCCCTCGCCGCCTGAGTCTTACCTGAAACCTCCCAGACATCCCGGCGCCGCTCGAAATCGCTGTCCTTCGATTATCCCCTCCGGATTTCCAAATCCTCTGTGAACAGATTGACCTTCATGGATCAAAATAACCAGAAAGAATTTATGTTAAAAATATGGTTGACAGGTGGAAAATGCCGGACTATAATATTCTATAGAATTGAGAGATGCTCTTTCCCCTCTCAACTCCTCCCAAGTGGCATGTGACGAAGTCCACTGCCAAGCAATGCTGAGACCGCCAACCAGAAGAATACCCGTAAGACCTTCATGAAAGGAGGTGATGTCCGGGTCAACCACTAAGGCTGCCCAGCTTACTGGCGCTGCACACGAACGTTTTCCGACCCTTCCAAACATCACTTCTCAGGAGGTCAACCATGACTACCAAGCGTGTCAGTACCCTCTTCAGCCTGATCGTCGTCGTGTCCATGTTGTTGATCGCGTGCGCGCCACCCGCAGCTCCCGCACCTGCGGCCCCAGCCGAAGAGAAAGCCCCGGCGGAGGAGATGTCCTGGTGGGCCAAGGCGGCCGAGCCCTACAAGGGCGTGACGATCAAGGGCATCTCCGAGAGCACACCCCCCTCCAAGTACATGCAGCAAGTACTGGCCCCAGCCTTTGAGAAGGAGACCGGCATCAAGGTCGAATTTGAGGTCACATCCTGGGACCAGATGTATGACAAAGAGATCAAGGACATGGAGTCCGGCACGGGCATCTACGACTTCGTCTACATCGAGCAGGACATCATCTACGCATATCTGGCCCGCGACTTCCTGGTCGATCTCACCAATTTCATGGACGAACACCCCGAGCTCGTCTACGCGGACCTGGATCTGGACGACTTCACCTCCTTCATCGACTACTTCAAGGATGATCAGGGCCACATCTACGGGCTCCCGTTCGAGGCGTTCCTGAAGGTCTACCTGTACCGGAAGGACCTGTTCGGAGATCCTGAGGTTCAGGCGGCCTTCAAGGAGAAGTACGGCTGGGACCTGCGTCCGGCGACGAACTTCGACGAGTACGCCCAGATCGCGGAGTTCTTCACCGAATGGGGCCAGGAGAAGGGCCTGGAGCTGTGGGGCACCACGGTGCAGGCTGGATCGCATCCGGCAGCCTTCTACGAGATGGCTGAGACGATCTGGCCCTCATGGGGCGTGTACAACTGGGGCATCAACATGGAGACCTGGAAGGCGACCACCGCCAACGGCGGCTCGCTGGACAGCGACAAGGCCAAGGCGGCGCTGGGATTCTGGGTCGGCATGCTGAAGTACGCCCCGCCGGAGGCCACCAGCAGCACCTGGGATGAGGTCGCGGCGACCTTTGCGGCCGGAAGAGCCGCCCAGGGCTGGGTCTACGGCGAGAACGCCGCCTGGATCGCCACGGACGAGACCCGCTCCAAGGTGGTCGGCAACGTTGGCGTCGCCCTGCCGCCGACGGCCCCCGGCGTGATGGAGGAGGCGGAGGCGGGCAAGGGCTACATCGGCTACTACGACGGCGGAGCCCTGGGCATCCCGCACTCGTCCAAGAACAAAGAGGCCGCCTGGCTCTTCCTCCAGTGGGTGAGCCGCAAGGACTTCCAGGGCGACTTCGCGGCCGCGGCGGCCCGCATCGTTCGCAAGTCCACCTTTGACGATCCAAAGGTCAAGGAACTGGATCCCAAGGTGGATGGTTACTTCACGCTGATGAAGGAGAAGGGATACCTGTTCGCCGGTGCGCCACCCTTCCCCTTCCACGCCCAGATTCGGGAGGTCATCCTACCGTACGTGCTGAAGGCGATCTCGGGTGAGATGACGCCGGAAGATGCCCTGGATGCGGCGGCACAAGACGTCGACGCCGAGCTGATCCAGCTCGGGTATGGTCAATAACGATCATGCCAGCTGTCATGCAGGGGGTAGAACCTCAATGAGATCAAACCGCACAGCGTGGGGGCTTCTGGCCCCCACGCTCCTCGTTCTCGGGTTTGCAGGGCTTTTGCCCTTCTTTTATGTCGTCTACGTCGGGTTCTTCGACTGGAACGTATTCTCCAAGACAGGCGATCTGGTATGGGCGGGCGCCAACAACTACCGGCGGCTGGTCTTCGACACCGAGTTCCTGGCCGCCCTCAAGCGGGGCATCGTCTTCACCCTCTGGACCGTCACCCTGGAGATGGTCCTGGGTATGGCGCTGGCCCAGCTCCTCATGCGGGAGTTTAAAGGCAAAAGCTTCTTCCGGGCCGTACACGCGCTGCCATTGACGGTAGCCCCCATCGCGGTCGGCGCCACCTGGCGCCTGATGACCATCCCCGGCCTGGGGCCTCTCCCCTACTACCTGCGCCGCATCGGCATCGATTACAACATCGGCCGGTATGCGGGACAGGCTTTTGCGACCACAGTGCTTATGGATGTGTGGCACTGGACCCCTTTCGTCACCCTGACCCTGCTGGCGGGTCTGACCGCCCTACCTCGCGAGCCCTTCGAGCAAGCCATGGTAGACGGCGCCAACCGCTGGCAGATCCTGCGCCACCTCACCCTGCCCATGCTGCGTCCTGTGATCCTTACCGCTCTCTTCCTGCGCATCATGGACGCGCTGCGCATCGTGGATGAGGTGTGGATGCTCACGGGCGGGGGGCCGGGCACGGCCACCCGATACGTCGGCATCCACGTCTGGCGCGTGGTCTTCCCCAAGACGGACTACGGTTACGGCTCCGCCATGTCGGTGCTGCTGCTATACTTCACCATCGTGCTGTGCTGGCTGCTGCTAACCGCCATCACACAGGCGCGCAGGGAGACCGACTGATGAAACCCAACCTACGCAAAAGCCTCTCACAGGCGATCAACTACATCGTCTGGACCTTGCTCACCCTGATCACACTGTTCCCCATCTACTGGATGTTCCTGGTCTCGGCCCGGACACGTGTGGAGCTCTTCGACAAGCCCAAGCTGTATCAGACGAGCTTCTACGCCGAGAACTTCATCCGCCCGTTATTCCGAGACGTCTACGGGCGCTATCTGCTGAATTCGTTTATCATCTCCACGGGAAACATGCTTTTGGTGGTCGTCCTGGCCATCCTGGCCACGTACGCCCTCTCGCGATACCGCATCCCGGGCGATCAGAACATCTTCTTCTGGACCATCACCAATCGAATGGCGCCGCCCGCCGCGTTCATGCTGCCGTTGTTCCTGCTATACAGCCGCGTTCTGCGCATAGGTGACTGGCGCCTGTTCGACACGCACATCGGCCTAATCCTGGCTTATTGCGTCTTCAACCTGCCATTCGCCATCTGGCTGCTGAAGGGGATCGTGGACGGCATCCCCATCGAGCTGGACGACGCGGCCATGGTAGACGGGGCCTCGGTCATGCAGGTCATCTGGCGCATCATCGTGCCGCTGGCCGCCCCAGGCATCGCCATCACGGCGCTGCTGAGCTGGATCTTCGCCTGGAACGAGTTCCTGTTCGCCGCCACCCTGACCAGCGTAAGGGCCCGCACCATCACCACCGGCCTGTCGGAGTTCGTGACGGTGGTGGGGACCAACTGGGGGGAGATGGCCGCCATGGCCATCGTGTGCCTGGCGCCTGCTATCCTATTCCTGGCGCTCGTGCAACAGTACATCGTGGTCGGCCTGACCTTCGGCGCCGTGCGTGAGTAGGAGGCGTACATGACACGAACGCAGAAGCCCCCGAGGCGTGGATTCCTGCCGATGGAGACGAACCTGTTCGATCGGATCTTCATCGGCGTCGTCCTGTTCGTGGCCATCCACTTGCTTTGGATGCGATTTGTGGAACAATATATCCCACTGACCGTGGCAACGATTCTATCCGTGGTCCTCATGTACGTGATCGCCAAATGGGGGTAGGACGACATGGTTCCTAAGACGATGAAAGCTGTCGTGGTACACGGCATCCGGGACTACCGGCTGGAGGAGGTGCCGGTCCCGCAGATCGGGCCGGGCGAGGTATTGGTGCGCGTGCTGGCCACCGGCATCTGCGCCAGCGACGTGAAAACGCACGAGGGGTATCGCGTGTGGGGATCCGAGGAGATCCCGGCCTATATCGAGGCACCCGTGATCCCCGGCCACGAGTTCGTGGGCCAGGTGGTGGCCCTGGGGGAGGGCGCCGGCGAGAAGTACGGCCTGCAGGTGGGCGACATGGCCGTGTCCGAGCAGATCGTGCCGTGCTGGCAATGCCGATTCTGCAAGCGCGGCCAGTATTGGATGTGTCAGCAACACGACATCTACGGCTTCAAGAAGGACCGGGCCGAGGGCTCCTGGGCGGAGTACATGCGCTTCCCAGCCAACGCCATCAACTACAAGGTGCCCTCGGATATTCCGCCCGAACACGCGGCCCTGATCGAGCCGCTGGCCTGCGCCATCCACGCCGTGGAGCGGGGCGATATCCAGCTGGGCGACGTGGTGGTGATCGCCGGGATGGGGCCCATCGGGCTGTGCATGCTGCAGGTGGCGAGGCAGAAGGGGCCGGGGCTGCTCATCGCCCTGGACATGAAGCCCAAGCGCCTGGAGCTGGCCAGACAGCTCGGGGCGGACCTGGCCATCGATGTGAGCCAGGGGGACGCCGTGCAGCGGGTGTTGGACCTGACCGACGGTTACGGGTGCGACGTGTATATCGAGGCGACGGGAGCGGGTCCGGCCGTGGGGCAGGGGCTGCAGATGCTGCGCCGGCTGGGGACGTTCGTGGAGTTCAGCGTCCACGCCGGCCCCGTCTCCGTGGACTGGTCCGTCATCGGCGACGTGAAGGAGCTGAACATCCACGGCTCTCACCTGGGGCCGTACTGTTACCCGCTGGCCATCGAGTATCTGCGCAATGGCGTGGTCAACGGCGGCGCGCTCGTGACCCATCGGCTTCCTCTGGAGAAATTCGCCGAGGGGTTGGAGATCGCCCACCAGGGCGACGAGTCCATCAAGGTGGTGCTGATACCGTGAGGCGGGGAACGGAGGACGGAGGGCGTGGAACGCAGGGCGGAGGGTGACGATCGCCACCTCCTCCTCACTTTTTCACTCCATCACTCTTTACGTTTCGCCTCTAACGGAGGTCAACCATGGGCATCCTGGATCGCTTCCGACTGGACGGCAAGACGGCGCTGGTGACCGGCGCCGGGCGGGGAATTGGCCAGGGCTACGCCCACGCGCTGGCCGAGGCCGGTGCCGATGTGGCCATCGTCGACATCGATGCGGAGGCGGCGCAGAGGGTCGCCGAGGAGATCCGGGCGCTGGGCCGCCGCTCCCTGGCCATCGTCGCCGACGTGACCCGAAAGGCCGACGTGCAGCGGATGGTCGACACGATCGTACAGGAGTGGGGGAAGCTGGACATCGGCGTGAACAACGCGGGCATTGGCGGCTGGGCCAACGCCGAGGATATGACGGAAGAGGAGTGGGATCGCGTCATCGACGTGAACTTGAAGGGGGTGTTCCTATGCGCCCAGGCCGAGGCCCGGGTGATGATTCCTCGCCGCTCGGGGAAGATCATCAACACGGCCTCCATGTCAGGCACCATCGTGAACCGGCCACAGAACCAGGTCGCATACAACGCGTCCAAGGCGGGCGTCATTCACCTGACCCGGAGCATGGCGGCCGAGTGGGCCAGGTATGGGATCTGCGTGAACTCCATCAGCCCGGGATATACCTACACGCCGCTGGTCGAATCACCGGAAGTGCGGGACATGATCCCGCTGTGGTTGAAGGACATCCCCATGGGCCGCATGGCACAGGTGAGTGATCTGCAGGGGGCCGTCGTGTACCTGGCGTCGGAGGCCTCGGATTATGTGACCGGGCACGATCTGGTCATCGACGGCGGGTATACGGTGTGGTAACCGGGCCCTTCCCTCGCGGCCTATCCCCCACCCTGGAGCGCTACACCGACATCACAGCGCGAGGCCGCCACGAACAAGCCGATACGAGAAGATCACGCCGCCTGCCTCGGGATGGTATCCCCATCCGGCGCAAACGAGGCAGGCGGCGTCGTCATGTATGACCACGGCAAACATACGACATATAGGGGTATGCGCCCTTCTGGATACAAAATAGCGGAAAAAGGAATCCCCTGAGGCACGATCGGCCGAGCCACGTCCACCGTTTATCCAGCGCCCCATTCGCATCAACTGAACAGCATGGGCGAGGCCCTTGCCTGTCGCTTTTTCCCTCCACAGGCGGCCGCACCTGAAAGGGGAGGTGCGGAGGGGAAGCCCCTCCGAGCCACCCCGGAGATGCGGGGCCACGCTTCCGTATCGCTTAACTTGATACCAATGCCACCGTTTATCCAGCGCCCCTACCGACCGCGCAGCACCAGGGGCAAAAGCACCTGAGGCCCCCGCTCCCTTCCAAACACGCCACTGCCCAAGGTCCCCGCGTAGAGGGTGGACGGGGTCTGCGGATCGACGGCGAGGACCTCAACATAGAGGTCGGTGAGGCCGGCGTTGAAAGTCCCCCAGGAGGCGCCGCCATCGATGCTCTTGAACACGCCGCCGCCGTACGTCCCCGCGTACAGCGTGGCTGGGGTCTGCGGATCGATGGCCAAAGCCCGGACATGGACATAGGACAGGCCGTTGTTGATCGCGACCCATGAGGCGCCGCCATCCACGCTCTTGAACACGCCGAGGCCGCTCGTCCCCGCGTAAAGCGTGGATGGGGCCTTCGGGTCGATCGCCAAGTCGAGCACGAAACGGTTGGTCAGGCCGTTATTAACGGCAGTCCAGTGAGCCCCACCGTCGATGCTCTTGTACACGCCACTCCCCTGGGTCGCGGCATAAAGCGTAGAGGAATCCGTCGGGTCGATCGCCAGAGCGTAGACGGCTGCCGTGGTCAGGCCGGTGCTGACGGGATCCCAGGAGGCGCCGCCATTGGTGCTCTTGAACACGCCGCGTCCCCTCGTCCCGGCATAGAGGGTGGTGGGAGTCTGCGGATCGATGGCCAGGGAGAAGACGGCGTTATCGAGCAAGCCATTGTTGATCGCACTCCAGGAAGTCCCGCCGTTGGTGCTCTTGAACACACCGCTGTCCAGGGTCCCCGCGTAGAGGGTGTTCGGGGTTTGCGGGTCGATCGCGAGCGCAAGCACCTGACCTCCGGCCAGGCCAGC
Source organism: Chloroflexota bacterium (assembly GCA_013152435.1). Lineage (NCBI taxonomy): Bacteria > Bacillati > Chloroflexota > Chloroflexota bacterium. The sequence continues at coordinate 21,211 of JAADGJ010000047.1, forward strand.
GTCCATAGGGCTCCAGGTTTCGCCGCCATCCACGCTCTTGAACACGCCGCCACCGTACGTCCCCGCGTAGAGGGTGGTTGGGGTTTGCGGGTCAACGGCCAGGGCCCGGACATCGGCAGCGATCAAGCCGCCGTTCACGGGGGCCCAATTCCCGCCGCCGTCCGAGCTCTTGAAGACGCCACCGCCCTCCGTCGCGGCGTAAACGGTCGTCAGGTGCTGCGGATCGACGGCCAGGGCCAGGATGTAGGTGTTGGCCAGGCCGTTTTTGGCCGCCGTCCAGCTTCCACCGCCGTTGGTGCTCTTGAACACACCGCCGCCATAGGTTCCCGCGTAAAGCGTAGCCGGGGTCTGGGGATCAATGGCCAGGGCCCGGACATCGGTGTTGGTCAGCCCGTTACGGACAGCGCCCCAGGAGGTGCCACCGTTGGTGCTCTTGAACACGCCGCCACGGAGCGTTCCCACATAGAGGGTGGAGGGCGTCTTCGGATCGACGGCCAGGGTGTAAATATAGCGATGGGTCAGTCCGGCGTTGATCGCGCTCCAGGTGCCGCCGCCATCGATGCTCTTGAACACGCCGCCGCCCCACGTCCCCACATAGAGAGTCGAGGGGGTCTGCGGATCGATCGCGAGCGCATAAACGCTGGAAGTGGGCAGCCCGGTGCTTATCAGCTTCCAGGAGCCCCCGCCATCGGTGCTTTTGAACACCTTTCCGCCATGCGTCCCCGCGTAGAGGGTGGCGGGCTGCCCGGGATCAATGACCAGGGACTCAACATTTGTATCGAGCAGACCGGCGTTGACGGGAGTCCAGATGTCGCCGCCATCGGTGCTCTTGAACACGCCGCCTCGCGTCGCCGCATAGAGGGTGGCGGGGGTACCCGGATCGATCACCAGGGCCCGCACCTCGGCATTGGTCAACCCGGTGTTGATCGCACGCCAGGAGGCGCCGCCATCGGTGCTCTTGAACACGCCGCCACCGTACGTCCCCGCGTACAGCGTGGAAGGGGTCTGCGGATCGATGGCCAGGGTGTACACTCTTCCGCACCCAGGCCCGTGGTTGGTCCATATGCCCGAGCCTGCGGAAACCGGAATGGTCTGACCTGTCATCAGTAAGATCAGGGAGACGAGGAGCAAGACTCTCGAGGCGCTTACGTAAGCCATGAGGGGGACCTCCACTCCAGAGGACAGATTACGGGCGGGATAATCAGACGATCCTCACAAGTCTTCAGGCTTCAGGGTTGCCATCCAACGGCCAAGGCCGGTCACATGCTGGGCGTCAGCAACCCACGCCAATCGACTGGATGATAGCGACGTATCGCTTAACGGCAGTGCCAACGACTGGCAAAGCCAAGCGGGCGTAACGAGCGAAGGCGAAGCCAGCCTGCTGGATGCAGGGTCAAGCAGAGTCCTCCTCTGCCTCGCCTGATTCTCGTCCCAGCCCACGCCTCTTCAGCCATTTCTGCAGCGAGCGTTGGCTTTCTTGTGACGGAATCCCGGCCAGCAAATGCTGCACTTCAATATCTTCATCCAGATCCGGCCAATGAATGCCTTCCCCATCCCCAATCAACCGCCAATTCGCTCGCTCCTCCGGCCTTCCATGGAGAAGTCGGGGGAACCAGGCCAAAGGCACACTAATCGTGCGGCCGTCATCCAACTCCACGATGAGTTCCTCTGCAGTTACCTTCACCGTTTGCGCTCGCGCCTGCCGCTCAATCACCAAAGTATTCATGCCATGCCTCCAGAAACTCCTGCTCATGCTCTTCGACGAGCTGTTGAATTCGCCGTATCTCATGGGGTCGGAACCGACCACTGGACTGCAAACGTACTGGATTGAGCCAGAATTTGGCCACTTTCTGTTCCCGTTCGACATGAATATGGGGTGGCTCGGAACGGTCACCGGCGTAAAAGAAAAACCGATATGGTCCTACCTGTTTGATAGTGGGCATTATCCTTTACCATCGGGCAGACGGAGAATTCGCTTTTAGTGTAGCATATCTACGAAAGGCTAGAACTCCACCGCTCTCGCGCTGCATTCCCACCGCCGAAGGCGGGTCGGCTCTACGCAGGGTTGGGCGGCATCTTAGACCAATACTCAGAAAGGTGTTGGTAAACTGGAAACAAAGTATCGAGGAACTCTATTAGTATTTCTACAAATGATCTAGTCGTTTGCATAATTTGTGTGATGAGTTGGCGTCGCTCAAGCCTATATAGGTCTCGTACTATACGCGGGTTCATTAGCGGGTCAAACACATCTGAGGATTGTCTTTCTATCTCTAGTTCTTCCATCGATTCTTGAACAAAACGAAGGCTGTCGAGTTGATCTAAGAAGTCTAAACCAGGAACATGTCCACGATGCACATATAAATGGCGTGTCTCTCGATAATCGCCAATCGCCGCTTTTAATCTATCCAACGCCCCCTTTACTTTTGTCTTCCTAACCAACTTATTCTTTGCCACGCCCTTCTTATCGCAATACCTGGGATTTATGCCTAACGCGAAGACAGCATTTGTGAGCAAGAGGGCAATATCGTACAGATTTACAACTACTACAAGATAGTGGGAGTAATGATAGTTTACCCATTTATGAAGAGTTATACTGTGTTCGTTGAAAAACTTGGAATTCGGAAATCTCCTGAGATATATTGGCACTTCTTCCATACGCGAAACAGCACCTATCAGATTGCTTGCATAGTGAAACACGCCGTTATGATATACAATCTCTGGAGTAATATCAAGACCAGGGGACTCGCCCAATTGAAGTGCTTGAATTGCTTGTTTGCTCAGTGAGCTGGTTAATGATCTTTGATTCTCGAGCACCCTTACGAAAAAAGGATGCGTTAACAACTTGTAATATTCGGGTTTGTCGTTAACCCCTTTACCTGTCAATTCCCTTTTCTCCACGGTTTTAAATCATCTGCCGCCCAACGGCGCGGCGGATAAGCCGCCGGCAAAGGGCTAGACAGCCCAAGCCAGTCGGCTTAACGGAGATGCTCAGCCGCCCGCCGAAGCGCCAGCGGAGGTGGGTCGGCTGCAGCGGATGTTAGCCCGCATTTACTTCGACTATGTAATATGCCTTCTTTGTTCATCCTGTCCTCTCGAAGATGCAATTAGGTACCGGATAAGAGCTATCCCTAAATGTAGGCAAAACTCGGCATCATTCAATAAAACTCTTGAAGGCACAGGAGCACCGTGTCTCACTGCTGGCTCCGCGCTTGCATAGCCATAGAATTTCTCAATCACTGATACAAGAAGCGGAGGAATGGCTTGGGCCTTTCTCAGTTCCTTCGCGACATCGCCCAGAGTTGATGTTCGGGGGTAAAGAACCCTGCCCACACTTTCCAACGCACTAACGATTTCTTTGATGGAGTTCTCTGGGTCTACCGGTCGCTCATAAATGTATCGAACTGCCTTTCTGTAATGCTCGCGGGCTGGTTCAAACTCATCCTTCAACTCTTCTTGGGCTGCCTGCATTCTGCGTCCTAGAACTGAAGGGATTTCCCTTTTTAGCAAGCCGTCAGCGTCTAGCCTCCAACTTATTCTCTCCTCAATGAACAATTCATTCACCCGGCGCCGATAAGCTTCAAAGCCGTAGCGGTCTACTTGCTCTTTGTCAGAGGGCCAGACCGACCACTCATCTTCCGCCGCTTTAACCTGCTTCCCAACAATTTCGACAATGTCGTAGAACTCGTACCATTGGCATTCTTTTATCAAACCAGTGAGATATTCCCAGCAGTACCACGAGTCGTATGCAGCATCATCTATTTCCTGGCGTAGTTGGACGCTGATTATCTCGTTCAGGGCTTTGATGCCAAGAGGTTTTCCCTCAGGGTTAGGATAACGGCTATCGCGGTCTACATAGGTGAAATCACTAAGCACGCCATTGATATATGCAATGCGAAGCCATATTGGTGCGTCCTCGAGAATAGGCTCTGAGGGAAGTCTTGGATCATACCCATACCTTCGCGAGAATGTGGTCACCTTATTGTACACTCCTTGGACAACGACAATGTGACTTATCCGTTGGGCGGGCTAACGGCGCCGCGGATAACCCGCCGGCGACAGCCCACGAAGCCCGACCGGAGGGAGGGCTTGGTGGGCCGAGCCGGTCGGGTTCATCCGCTGGTTATGCGGCGAAGCGGAGCGAAGCCGCGATAACCAGCGGATGGCCGGAGCGTAGCGGAGGCATCCGCGGCGCCGTTATGGCGGCGAGCGAAGCCGCCGGCCATAACTATTGAATATACGGAATCCGTATTCTATGCTAATTTGAGGATGCTATGTGGATTCCGTATATACTTCTGGATAATCGATAAATGCGGAAACATTCCGTGTAATATGGCCGCTGAACGTGGGACCATCCTACGCACAGTGGAGGCTTTGCAACCTCTTGCACGCCATTGTACCCGAAGGAGCTTCTTACGTCAATACAACCAGCGCTATTTTGGCGAAATACGCACGTTCCGATGCACGACCGCATCGCGAAAAACCCCGGAGCCTTCGATGGCCCCGGGGTTCTGTTCGGTTATCCGCTCGTAAGCGCAAGACACCGACCTCTCGGAGAAGCCGGACGCCTACTCGACGATGATCGATTCGGCATGCCTATCCGACATCACGGTCTCTCGCGCTCGCTGACGTTACTCCAGACATCAGCGAGAGTGACGAATCGTCGCGGATCCAGAGCTGCTGCTGACGGTAACTAACGCGATTGGCGACTCTCCAGCCAGCGCCGCAGGGAATCTTGACTCTCTCCGGAGCGTCGCCCCAAAAGTATCCCCATAACACTCAGATCCTCATCCAAATCAGGCCAGTGGATATAAGCTCCATCGGCCAGAAGCACGAAGTTCTGCCTTTCCTCCGGTGTGCCATACCACAACCGCGGATACCATGCTAAGGGGACACTGATGACACGCCCGTCAGTTAGCTCCACGGTAAGTACGTCTTCATCCACCCGTACTTCCCGGGCTCTAATCTCTTGCAGTCCAGTCACCGCTGCAAGCCTCCTTTCGACGCCACGATCTCCCCGCGCTCGATGGTGTACACGACGTCAGCAAGCCCGGCGACCCGCCGCGGGTCCGAGTCGGTCACCAACACGGCCGCGCCCCGCCCGGGTAGCTCACGGATCACCTCGGCCAGCCGCTGCGCCAGCGCGGGCGCGAGCCCCTCGAACGGCTCGTCCAGGAGCAGCAGCTCCGTGCCGCAGACCAGAGCCCGCGCCAGGGCGACCATCTTCTGCTGGCCCCCGCTCAACTGGGCCGCCCGCCGGCCGGCCAGCTCCCGCACCTCCGGCATCAGCTCGTACACTATCTCCAGACGCTCAGCGCAGGCCGGGGAGGCCGTCGCCCACGCGGGCAGCAGGATGTTCTCCTCCACCGTCAGCGCGCCGATCAGCCGGCGATCCTCCGGCATGTAGCCGATGCCCAGCCGGGCCCGCTCATGCGCGGGCACCTCGGTCAGATCACGGCCATCGAGCCGGATGGCACCCGCGTGCACCGGCACCAGCCCCATGATGCCCCGCAGCGTCGTCGTCTTCCCGGCGCCGTTACGCCCCACCAGTCCCGCGATGCCGCCCTCCGGCACGGTCAGGTCCACCCCACGCAGGATGGGAAAGCCCCGGATATGCACCTGCACGCCTTCCAACGTCAACCTGGCCATCGCTCCCCTTTTGAAGAACCGCAGAGGACGCAAAGCAAGTAGGGCAGATTTCCATATCTGCCTTAGAAAATTTACCGGCAAGGTACCTGAGGGAGCTCCCTCAACGACCAGCTCCACAGGGGGAGGTGTGGAGGGGAGCCCCCTCCACTTTTTCCGGAGGGCCTCCCCACAGCAGAAGCAACGGCATCTCTCAGACACACTCTAAGGGCGGATTCCCATATCTGCCCTTGCCTTTTGAAACCCGCAGAGGACGCAAAGGGCGCTAAGGATGCCTAGATTTCTTTGCGATCTTTGCGCCCTTTGCGGTTCATCTTTAAAAGACCATCCCCTCCGTAGCGACATCCGCCAGGACGGCCTCCGGTGGACCGTCGGCGATGATCCGCCCCTGATGCAGCACCAGGACCCGCCCGGCATAGCGTCGGATCACCTCCATATCGTGCTCGACGAAGAGGGTGGTCACGCCGGCGCTCTGCAGCACCCCCATCAGCGTATCCATGACCCCAAACTTGTCTCGCATGCTGACCCCGCTGGTGGGCTCGTCCATGAGCAGCAGCCGGGGGCGCAAGGCGAACGCCAGGGCGATGTCCAGCAGCTTGCGCCCTCCCTCCGGCAACGCCACCACCGGCTGGTCCGCATAATCCCGGATTCCGAACGGTCCCAGGATCGCCAGCGCCTCCGAGATCAGCGCATCCTGTCTCAGCGGACGCCACGGGTCCAGCCCCCGCCCCTCCCTCGCCGCCAGGGCGATGAGGACGTTCTCTACGACGGACAGGCCGGTGTAGAGCTGGGGGATCTGGAAGGACCGGGCGATCCCCAACCGGGTGATCGCCCGGGGCGGCAGCCCGGTGATATCCCGCCCCAGATAGCGAATGCGGCCCCGCTGCGGTCGGACATAGCCGGTGATCAGATTCAAGAGCGTCGTCTTCCCGGCGCCGTTGGGCCCAACGACGCCCACCCGCTCACCGGCCGTGATCCGGAGATCGATGCCATCGGCCGCCACGACCTGCCCGAACGTGCGGGTCAGCCCAACCGCCTCCAGGACCACCGGCGTATCCTGATCCGTCTCACGGCGGACGTGTAGATCGTCCAAAGTCCCTCCGGCATGAACAGGATGATGAGCAGCATGGCGCTCCCCATGATCATCTGCCAGATGTAGGGAGCGTACTTGAAGGCGTAGGCCCGCAGGATCTCGAAGACGACGGCGCCGCCCAGGGGGGCGAGCACGTTCCCGATCCCGCCCAGCAACGCCACGAACACGAACTCGCCCGAGGTGGTCCAGTAGGCCAGTTGTGGATCCACGTGCCCGACATTGAGCGCCATCAGCGCGCCGCCCAGCCCGCTCAGCCCGCCGGCCAGCACGTACGTCAGGTAAATGGTGCCCCACGTGGAAAGGCCCAGGTACTCCAGCCGCACCTCGTTGTCCCGCACGGCCCGGGCCGCGTAGCCCAGCGGCGAGTTCATGTATCGGAAGGTCAGGTAGGCCACCGCGGCGGTGCAGCTCAGCGTGAGCAAGTACAGCCCCGAGCGCAGCCGCTCGGCCTCCAGCGCGAGCCCTGCGATCGTCGGCGTGGCGACGGCCATGCCATCGCTGCCGCCGGTGAGCGCGTACGCCTTCACCAGGATCCCGTACAGGACCATCGAGAACGCCAGGGTGAGCATGGCGAAGAAGATCTCCCGATATCGGGCCAGGAGCAGGCCCGTCACGCCGGCCACGAGGACCCCGGCCGCCGTGCCCAGGGCGGTGGCCAGGGCTGCCTCCCGCACGCCCCATGCCCTCATGACGAACGCCACGGTGTAGGCGCTGGCGGCGAAGAAGAGCCCCTGCCCGAAGGAGACCAGCCCCGCCCGCAGGAGCAGCGCCACGCTCAGGATCGCCAGGCCGCGGGCGAACGCCAGCGATAGCAGGAAGATGATCCACGCCGGCAAGACGAAACCCAGCCCGGCGAGGAGCGCCAGCAGGGCGACGGTGATCAGCAAGGGCCTCATATGCGGCGCCTCTCCTCGCGGGCGAACAGGCCCTGGGGACGCACCAGCAGCACCGCGGCCATCACCAGATAGATGGCGAACAGCTCCAGATCCGGGATGTGATGCACGGCCGCCGCCCGCACGATCCCCACGATCAACGCGCCCAGCGCCGCGCCCTCCAGGCTCCCCAGCCCGCCGATGACGACCACGGCGAAGGCCAGCACGATCACCTCGACAGCGATGCCCGGCGCCACGGAGATCATCGGCGCGGTGAAGGCGCCGCCCAGGGCAGCCAGCACGGCCCCCAGCGTGAAGGTGATGACGTAAACGCGCGGGACGTTCACCCCCATCGCCGTGCTGATCTCCGGATCCTCGATGACGGCCACGATGAGCTTCCCGAATCTGGTGCGGTTGATGAAGAGCCATAGCGCGCCGCCGGCCGCCACGGCGATGCCCAGCAGCAGGAAGCTATATCGCGGATAAGCGATCCCGCCCAACTGGACCTGGCCCAGCAGCTGGTAGGGCTTGTACGCGTAGTACGGATCCGCCCCCCAGCCGAGCTTGATCGCGTCCTCCAGGATCAGGAACAGGGCGTAGGTGACCAGGAGCTGGACGGCCGGATCGCGGTCATAGACCCAGCGCAGCAGGCCGCGCTCGATCAGCGGGCCCGCGATCACGCCGACCAGCAGGGCGGCCCCGAACAGGACGAGATAGCTCCCGTAGGGCCAGAGGTCGTGCCGAAAGTAGGCGATGATCAGCGAGGCGCCCGTATAGGCCCCCAGGGCATAGAGGCTGCCGTGGGCCACGTTCAGGATGCGCAACACGCCGTAGATCAGCGTCATGCCCACGGAGATGAGGAACAGCCACGACGCGAAGGCCACGCCGTCCACAGCGATGATGAGCCATGTGTTCATAGACACCTATCGGGATAGGGGCGGGGTAGGGGCGGGTTTAAAACCCGCCCCTACCTCACGGGCTCACGGGCATTTGGCACCTGGGAACCCCTGAGCGATCCATTCCTCGCCCTTCATGCCCTCGGGCGGGTTGACGCACTCCGCCGGGAACACCATCCGGTCGGTCAGCTTCACCTCGCCCGCGGCCGGGTCGAACTCCCCGGTGATGCCGAAGGCCATGGGCTCGATGGCCTGATGCCCATTGGCCAGCGCCATCTGGATCACGCCGCTGGGGCTGTCGAATTCCAGATGCTCGAAGGCGGCGATGACCTGATCCTGGGTGGGCCACTTGCCGCCGTTCTCGGCGATGGCTTTCTCATACGCAGCCTTGACCCCGAACAGCGTGAGGGCCATATGGTAGGCTGGATGGATGGGACGGGCATCGTATCGCTCCCTGTAGATGCGCGTGAACCAGCGGTTTAGCTCGTTGTCCGGGGCCAGCGCGCCGTGCGTGCCCTCGGCGCCGATGATCAGCCCGGGCGGGACGTCCTCGCCCAGCGAGGGGAGCATCGCCTCGCCGATGATGAACACCCCGATGCTCTGATCGAAGAGACGGCGCGGCGTCGCCTGGATCAGGAACGCCTCCAGATCGCTGCCCCAGAAGCTGGAGTGGATGGCATCGGGACGCGCCACCAACAGGGCCGAGATCTCGGCCGAATACTCACCGGCGAAGAGCTTGGGGAACTGCTCGCTGACCACCTGGACGTCGGGTTTCAGTTGAAGCACGGTGTCCCGGAAGGCCGTCCAGGAGTCCTGTCCCCAGGCGTAGTTCTGATTCATCCCGGCGATGGTCTGCAAATCCGGCTTCACCTTCAGCAGGTAGCGCGCCGCCCCCACGTTGTAGACCAGGTCGGTCCCTTTCGTGCGGAAGACGTACTTATAGCTCGCCTCCTCGAAGATGCGGCGGGTGGCGCATGTGTAGAACACGGTGAGCTTCTGCAGCTCCTCGGCCACGGGCGCCACGGCGAGACAGGAGGCGCTGGACACGTACCCTAAAACCAGATCCACCTTCTCGTCCAGGACCAGCCGACGATACTCGGCCACCTGCTTGTCGGGGCCGCCCGACTCGTCCACGTACACGAGCTGGATCGGCACGCCGCCGATGCCCGCTTGATCGTATGGGGCGGGCGCCTGGCCCGCGTTCAACGCCTCGACGATGACGTCCGCCGCGTTCTTGGACGGGATGCCGAAGGGCGAGCCGGGGCCGGACAGGAAGGTGACGATGCCGATCTTCACCTGCGACGGCGCACCCGCGGTCGGAGCCGCTGGCGCCGCGGCGGGCGTCTCCCCCATACCCGCCTCCGGGACGGTCACCGGGGGCGCGCAGGCGGCCAGGAGCGAGAGGATGATCGCCCCGATCAGCATGCCGGCGAATATCCCTCTCGAACGCACGACGATATGGCTCTTACGCATGGAACCTCCTCCCAACTCTGAGTAGGAATGGACAACTCAATTCGCTGTAGGGGCGACCGGCGGTCGCCCCTACAGTTATGTAAATATATGCGTTACCCAGAAGCCCCCCGACTTCCGGTCATCCCGGATGCTATTCGATCAGATACCCCGCCTCCCGAAGGGCCGCTTGAGCCGCCTCCAGGCGGGCCGGATCGTCGGCCTCCAGCGTGTGGAGATGGACGCCCTCGGTCAGCTCGCTCAGCAGATGCGCGCCGGTCTCATGCAGCTGCTCCATGAAGGCGTAGACGTCCGACCGGCTGCTGTGCATCAACTGTCCCCTCACCTCGCCATAGATGGGGTGCTCCACGATCACGTCGATCACGGTGACCCCGGCATCGACGAGACGCTCCAGCTCGTCCTGGGTCTGCTCCGGCGTGTGACGCACGGCGACCACCGTACGGGCCCGGGCATGTTCGCGCGCGGGCAGCCAGATATAGCCACGAGCCGTGGCCATGATGGGATGTCCGGCCGCGCGCAGCACGCTGATGTCCTGAACGATGATCTGGCGGCTGACGCCGAAGCGCTCCGCCAGAGCGCGGCCCGGCACCGGCCCCCCGGCCGCCTGCAGATAGGCGAGGATCTCCTGCCGCCGTGCTTGCGTGTCCATCTCCACTCCCAAAGTGCTCACTCAAGGACACCCCAGGCAAACATCGTGGCTCATCTCATAATCGCTTCGCTCATATTTTTCTCGTCTTCTCCCTGCCTGGCTGGGGCTTTGGCCAGTGGCCTTCGGCCCCACGGGGCAGGTGAGGGGCTGAAAATAGAGTCCTTCGGAGGGGCTACCGCCCCTCCGAGCCACCCCAGAGATGCAAAGCCACGCTTCCGTATCGCTTAAGTTGATACCAATGGGGCGACCGGCCAGTTGCCCCCACAGTGTTATGCAAAGACGCTCGCACGTTTTCGTCGCGTATGCCCATACGAGCGACACGCTTAAATTGATTGATGCCTATAGGGCTGTAGCCGCTGCGTCCCCTGCTTCCTGGACACAGCGAGGGCGTTGCGTGCATGTGTCGTGTATGCCGATGCATATTCAGTGTAGGCGACCCTTCCTGTCTTGTCAAGTGTCAAGACAGCTAAATTCCTCTTTTACTCACACCCCTTTTGTCTACTAGATTTAAAAAATATTATCGTATCTGCGTAACGAACGCCTCTCCAGCCTCGTTTATAAGAGTGGTTTCCATGGTTCGCTCTTCACCAACCGATCCGCAGGTCCTCTCGCCCGCCCGCCGGCCTCATGACGGCCGGCTTCCCCACACTCCCGTCGGGATAACCTTCCTTTAACATTGCTCTAAAGCGGGATTAAGCACGGCGAGGCCCCCATGTGGTAGGGTAAGAGCGAGCCGAACTTGTACACTTTAAGGAGGTGTTGTGATGTTGAGGACGCGTCGATGGATGGTTACGTTCATAGCGATCCTGCTGGTCAGCCTGTTGGTGGCCCCGATCGCTCTGGCCGACGACGACGAATATGAGTTTCGGGGTACAGTGGAGAGCCTGCCCAGCAGCGGCCTGATCGGCGACTGGGTGGTGAGCGGCCGCACGGTGCACGTCAGCGCCGAGACCCGGATCGACCAGGAGGACGGCCCCGTGGCCGTGGGCGCCC
>JAADGJ010000048.1 GCA_013152435.1 Chloroflexota bacterium
ATGATGACGAGGTAAAGGCGGAAACGGGATGGGAGCGTGCTTCTGCGCCCCCAGGGAGGCCCGGAGGGGGATCCTCCGGGCCTCCGCTTTTTCATGCTGCCGGGCGATTTCTCCACCTCCCAGCCTGCCTTTACGAACGCATCGCCGGCCCCGGCCTCAAGCTTGAGTCCGGCGATCTCCGCCTCTCCAGCGAAAGCAAAACAGCCCCCCATCCGGGACGGGGAGCATGAGCGAGGCCGCAGGGCTTTTTCAAAGTCAGTGATGGAAATCGGGATGGCAGGAACACCCCGCGTGTCGCCCGACGCAAGACATTCCCTTGATCATCGACCGAGGGAAAACGGCCCTCATCCCCCAAACCCCCTTCTCCCGCCGAGCCCGGGAGAAGGGGGCTCAAGGGCGAGATCGCCCTCGACTTGCCGAGGCGTGGGAATCAAGCTATATTGTACATCGAATATGAGCATGCTGGACCGTGTGCGTAACCCTGGACATGTGAGGAGGAAAGGTCATGCAGTATCGTCACTTCGGCAAGCTGGACTGGCGACCTTCAGCGTTGGGATTCGGAGCGATGCGCCTTCCGACGACGGACCCGGAAGACCGTGCCAAGATCGATGAGGTGCGAGCCACGCGCATGATCCGCTACGCGATCGACCACGGGGTCAATTATGTCGACACCGCCTACCCCTATCACAACGGCGAGTCGGAGCGGTTCCTCGGGCGGGCGCTCAAGGATGGCTACCGGGAGAAAATCCACCTGGCGACGAAGCTGCCGATGTGGGCCATCGAGACGACGGCGGACGCGGATCGCATCCTGGACGAGCAACTGGGGAAGCTGCAGACGGATCATATCGACTTCTATCTCTTCCATGGGCTGCGCCGAGAGCGATGGGAGCTTATCCAGCGACTGGACCTGTTGAGCTGGGCGGAGAAGGTGCAGGCCCAGGGCAAGGTTCGCTACCTGGGATTCTCGTTTCACGATACCTTTGACGTGTTCAAGGAGATCATCGACGGCTACGAGGGCTGGACCTTCTGCCAGATCCAGTACAACTACATGGATATCGAGAACCAGGCGGGTATGCAAGGATTGAAGTATGCGGCCTCAAAGGGGCTGGCCGTGGTCGTCATGGAGCCCTTGCTCGGCGGCAGGCTGGTGAACCCGCCGGATGCGGTACAGGCGGTATGGGACGAGGCCCCCGTGGTGCGAACGCCCCAGGAATGGGCCCTGCTCTGGCTGTGGAACCAGCCGGAGGTCTCCGTGGTGCTGAGCGGCATGAGCACCATGGCCCATGTGATCGAGAACGTGGCGGTAGCCGGGTGGTCTGGCGTGGGCAAGCTATCAGAGGAGGAGCTGGCCCTGGTGGATCGCGTCCGAGCCACGTACCAGGCGCTGTGCCCCATCCCGTGCACCAAGTGCGAGTACTGCCTGCCGTGTACGGTGGAGCTGAACATCCCCCGCCTGTTCGACATCCTGAACCAGGGCGCCATGTTCGGCCGCCTGGAGGAGGCCCGCCAGCAGTATCAGCGCCTCTCCCCGGAGGAGCAGGCCGCGGCGTGCATCCAGTGCCAGGAGTGCGAGGCGAAGTGCCCCCAGTCGATCCCCATCAGCGAGTGGATGGTGCACGTCCACGCCATCCTGGGAGAGGGCGAGGACCTGGCCATCCACGTGGCCGAGATGAGCGGTCAAACTTTAAGCGGGTGAAGACCAGTCCCCGATCGTTCCGTAGCCTGGCGAGGGCAATTTCGCGAAATTGCCCTCGCCAATTGTTATCCTCGGGGGACGACGAATGGGCGGCGAGGATTCCTCTATTTTGGATACACGACCGCCCGAGGCGTGCCCTCTTCGCTGGCGGCCGGAATTTGTTGTATAATGTCCCTCGACCGGCCGTTCTTCGACGAGAAGGCGGGTGATATGGCGACAAGAGGAATGAGGGTATGGCGCAAGATGGATGAAGACCGAAACATTATCCTGACCGGCTTCATGGGTACGGGAAAGACGACCATCGGGCGGCTGATGGCCCAGCGGCTGCGCCGCGAGTTCGTGGATATGGACGCGGTCATCGAGGAACGCACCGGCATGAGCATCCCGCAGATCTTCCAGGAGCAAGGGGAGGAGGCATTTCGCCGCCTGGAAAGCGAGCTCTGCCGGGAGCTGGCGGCCCGCTCCGGGCTGGTCATCGCCACCGGCGGCGGCGCGCTGGTCAACGCCGAGAATCGCGCCACCCTGGGCGCCACCGGCGATATCATCTGCCTGCGCGCCTCCCCGGACGTCATCATGGCCCGCGTGGGAGCCAGCACGAACCGCCCCAAGCTGGACGGCACCGACCGACGGGCGCGCATCGAGGCGTTGCTGGATGAGCGCGCGGCCGCATATGACGCCATCCGATTGCAACTGGACACCAGCGAGCTCTCCCAGGCCGAGGCGGTGGAGCGCGCTCTGGCGCTGGTCTGGGGACTGACGGAAGCCCGCCGCCTGCCCGTCCAGGCACCGGGCGGATACATGTACGATATCGTCCTGGGAGAGGGCATATTGGACCAGGCCGGGGAGCTGCTGGCCCGGCGGCTCACGCCCGGCCTCGCTGCCGTCGTCACCAACCCGGACGTCGGCAAACACTGGGCGAAGCCGCTGGTCAAGGCGCTGCGAGAGGCCGACTTTCGCCCTGTCGTGATCGAGATCCCGGAGGGCGAGGTCCATAAGACGCTGGACACCGTTCGCTCCGTCTACGAGCGCCTGGTGGAGGCCGGCCTCGACCGCCGCAGCCCGATCATCGCCCTGGGCGGCGGCGTGGTGGGCGACATCGCCGGGTTCGCCGCCGCGACCTACCTGCGCGGCGTGCCCTTCGTCCAGATCCCCACGACGCTGCTCAGCATGGTGGATGCCTCCGTCGGCGGGAAAGTCGGCGTAGACCTCCCCCAGGGCAAGAACCTGGTCGGCGCCTTCAAACAGCCGGAGATGGTGCTGATCGACCCGCTGACGCTGCGCACGCTGCCGGCCGCGGAGTTCCGCGCCGGATTGGCCGAGATCGTCAAGCACGGCATCATCGGCTCACCGGAGCTGTTCCGCCAGCTTGAAGGGCGCGGGCCCGCCACCCTCACATCCCTGATCGCCGACGCCGTGCGGGTGAAGATCGAGGTCGTAGAGGAGGACCCGTTCGAGCGAGGGCGGCGCGCCGTACTCAACCTGGGGCACACCTTCGGTCACGCGCTGGAGAGGCTGTCCAACTACCAGATGCGCCACGGCGAGGCGGTGAGCGTGGGGATGGTGGCAGCGGCCCATCTATCTGCTATCCTGGGGCGTTGCGAGCCCGCGCTGGTGAACCGACTGACGCATCTGCTGAGGCGGCTCGACCTGCCCATTCAGGTCCACGGGCACACGGCGGAAGCGCTCTATCAGGCGATGAGGACGGACAAAAAGCGGGCAGCCGGCCGGCTGCGCTTCGTCATACCGGAGGACATCGGCCGGGTGGTCGTGACCGACGAGGTGACCCAGGCGCAAGCCCTGGACGCCCTGCGCGCCATCGGCGCCACCTGAGGATGTGTCTGAAAAACACACCACGAAGCCACTAAGACACCAAAGCGTGTCTGGGAATTTACCGGCAAGGTGCCTGAGGGTCTCCCTCAACGGCCAGCTCCACAGGGGGAGGTGTGGAGGGGGCCTCCCCTCCACGGCAAACTCCGCTTTTCCGGCCTGCACCTGCCTTTCTCGGCCCTTCCCGAAGGACCCAGGCCGAGGCCGGGCAGGTCGAAAGCGGGAGAAGGACTTTCTCCGGAGGAGCTCCCCACAGCAGAAGCAACGGCATTTCCCAGACACACTCTTAGTGATCTTCGCTTAGATAAAGCAACTTTTGAGTCTCAGTCCTCAGGGAATCGCGAGTTCCATAGGGGCAACTCGCCGAGTCACCCCTTGGAGTTTGGCCTCTTTCTTTGAGCCCCCATATCTTGGTATGGGTAGCGAAGGGCAGTGCCCTTCGCTACCCATAAGGCCAAACCAGAGGGAGCACTCACCGAGTCACTCCTACAACTTATCCGAAACAAATGACACGGTCGCTTGTTCCCTTTACCATGCGAAGATCAATAGTGGCTCCCATCGCATTTTTCAGACACACTCTGAGCGCCCTGTAAGGAGACGGCAACATGCTGATACGGGAGACGGAAACCGGATTGACCGTCATCACCCAGCCGGGGCACGCCTGGGTAGCGGCTCAGCTGGCGGCCCATTGGGGAAACGAGACCTTCGCCCGGCCGGAACCCTGGCCAGACGTCATCCTCGCCATCGCGATCCACGACAACGGCTGGACGACATGGGAGACGCTGCCGGAGCGCATGCCGGATACGGGACGCCCCCGGGATTTCATGCACATGCCCGTCTTCGAACACCTGCACATCTGGCAGCAGTCCATCATCCAGGCGAAGGTACAAAGCCGCTACGCGGCGCTTCTGGTCAGCCTGCACGCCATCACCCTCGCGGAATGGGCCCTGGCGGCGCTCGAGGAGGACGAGGAGGATCGATTCCTTCGACGTAACTTCGTGGACACGCAGAGGAACTTCCAGGAACAGCTACGCGAGGAGCTGGCCAGGGACCCGGCCTGGGCTGCATGGGTCAAGCCCGACCGACTCGAGACGAACCTGCGCCTGCTCAAAGTGTGCGACGAGCTATCATTGACCATCTGCGACGGCTGGAAGCTTCCACGGCGGATCGAAAACGCCCCCCACACCGGGCTCGGGGACTTCACCTCGCTGGAGGTCAAGCGAGCGGCTGACGGGGATTTCGTCATACAGCCCTATCCCTTCGACACATCCCCGCTCATCCTTCACGTGGAAGAGCGCCATCTCCCGTCCAAAACCTTCCCCGATGACGAGGCATTGCAGGATGCGCTGATGATGGCCCCCACGCAGACGTGGACGTTCACCATCTCCCAGGGATAGCGCATCCGGGGATCACAGCCAGTCCAACAGATCGAACACGGAATCCACCACCAGATCGGCGTGCTCCAGGTCGTCCCGCTGGCCGAAGCCGGAGAGGACACCAATGGCCAGCGCCCCCGCAGCCTGTGCCGCGGCGATGTCCACTGCGGTGTCCCCCACCACGGCACAGCGCTCCACATCCACGCCCAGCTCCTGCGCGGCGTGGAGGATCGGGCCCGGATGCGGCTTCAGGCGCGGGTAGTTATCCCGTGCCACGATCACCTCCACGTAGTCCTCCAGCCCGTTCTGCCGGACGAACTCCTGTGCCTCCGCCAGCCGGCGGGTGGTCACGATCCCCATCCGATAACGCTCGCCCAGCTGACGAATCGCCTCCACCGCGCCCGGGACCGGCACGAACGCCTCCGCCGAGGGGTATCCCAGCATGCGGTGCAACCGCTCGATCCAGTCCAGCGCCCGCTCATCCATCGATCGCTGATCCAGGAGGGCGATGGCCATGCTGATCGGCCCCTCCAGCCGAGCCAGCCACCAACGCACCACCCGCTCCGGGTCCAGCGCCGGGATCACCCGTTTCAGTGGGGCGATCCGCATCGCCCACACCCGAACCAGCTCCTCATCCGTCTCCACCAGCGTGCCATCCAGATCGAACAGCAACGCCTCGACCGCCCGGCCGCGCAGCAGGCCGCGCCATCGCGTCTCCAGATCCGGGGGCGAGGGCAGCGGCTCAAAGGGCTCCTGGTCGAGCAGCTTGGCCACCACATACCCGGTGATCACCCGCAGGGAGGCGATGGTGGGAGAGGCCAGCAGGATCCCCAGCACCCCGGCCACCCGGGCCCCCGCGATCAAGCCGACGAACACCACCAGCGGATGGAGCCGAACGCGCCGCCCCACGAAGCGCGGGATCAGGATCACGCCGTCCAGCTGGAAGACGGCGATGAACAAAGCGGCGACCAAAACGGCAAACCACAGATTGCTCAGAGGGAGATAGCTCGACCCCTGGAAATAAGCCACGAGGACGGTCAAGACGCCGGCCACCGTGGGCCCGATGGAGGGGATCAGCTCCATGGCACCGGCCAACATGCCGAAGGCCACCGCGTTGGGCATCCCGATGATCGAGAGCGCCACGGACAGGAAGGTCCCCACGATGATGCCGACGGTGAGCTGCCCGCGCACAAACGCATCCCAGATATGCGCCAGCTCCTGCGCCAGACGCACCATCTCGCCGCGATAGGCCACCGGGATGTGATCGACGATGTACCCGATGATGATGGAATGGTCCTTGACCAGCCAGAAGGAGACGACGAGCACGAAGACCAGCCACAGGAGGCCGGAAGCCACTCCGAAGACCAGCGTCAGCGCGCTGGTGGCGAACGGCGAGAGGACGGCCTGCAACGCGCCGCTGAGCTGATCGTAAAGGGAGGACAGCTCGATCTGGATGCCGGGGAACAGCACCAGCGGCTGCTGCATCCGCTGCCCCATCTCCTGCGTCAGATCGGCCAGCGTGCCCACCAGCGCGCGCACCAGGCCGACCACCCGGGGCGTCAGCAGGGCGGGCGCCAGGATCAGCAGCACCAGGAAGGCCACATACACGCCGATCACCACGGCTGTGCGCGGCCAGCCGGTACGCCGAACGAGCCAACGGACGGGGATGTTCAGGAAATAAGCGAGGATAATCCCGACCACCAACGGGCCGATGATCTCTCCAAACTTGGAGATCATCCAGGCCATGGCCGCCAAGCCGCTGATGACGACGATCTGTTTGGTGAGCGGACTCCAACGGGGTGACATGGGCTAACAGGGTGATAGAGAATCAGGCAGCGATTCAGGACGCAAATCATGGAGACGCGGGGGGATCACGCCTGCAGGGCGACGATGGGTCACGGGCGCCTCCAGGCTGCTCTCGCACCCGGCCGGACGGGAGCGCCGGCCCGGGGGCCGACACCGCTATGGGAATTCACATTCGCGGATCCAAAGCTCACATCCGGCCGTGAACTGGACCGGCCGATCGGCAGCGACAGCTTTTCCGCTGCCGCCGCCGAGAAACCCGACATCAGGCCGAGCATCCACGCCCGGCCCGACCTCACTCCACGAATCCGATCATCGAGGGAGGCCAATAGGAAAGCCAGGCACGCCCAACGATGTCCTCGATACGTACCGGGCCGAACACCCGTGAATCGTTGGACGCCGCCCGGTTATCGCCCAACACGAACACGCTCAGCGGCGGGATCACCCGCGGCTCGTAATTCTCCGTAGACCGATATGTGACATACGGCTCGTCCAGCGGCTTGCCGTTGATATACACCACACCATCGCGGATCTCCACCGTCTCTCCCGGCAAACCGATCACCCGCTTGATCAGTAACTCACGGCTGTGTCCCGGCAGGTGCAGCACGACGACGTCGCCGCGCCGTGGGGAATGAAGGCGATAGGAGATCTTCTCCACGACCAGGCGCTGATCGGTGTGGAGGTTGGGCTCCATGCTCTGCCCGTAGACGCGCGTCGCCTGTGCCAGGAAAAGCTGAATCACCAACGCGATCAGGATGGCCGGGATGACGGTCTCCATCACCTCCCGAAATGCGCCCCACAGACGGCCACCGCACCCGGGTCGCGACGATGGCTGTGCTGTCGACGTAGTCTGCATGTTTTCCGTTCCGCTCATAGATGACCTCAATGCACTAAGATTTTCCACCATGTGGAGGAAAGGCAGCAGCCAGGGCACCGCCCCGGCTGCCTCTATTGTACCGCAAACATGCAGTTTCCGTCCTAGGCCGATAGGCTCACTCCCGAAAACTCGTCCGTCGGGAATCCCCTATCCCCGGGTTATCGTCCCTTAGAAAATTCACCGACAAGGTGCCTGGGGGCATCCCTCGGCTGCGTGCTCCACCGGGGGAGGCACGGCGGCGCCGTGCCCCCACTCTACCCTTAGCGATGGCGACCTCGCCCGCCGCGACCGCTATTGCCTCCCGAGCGACCTCCACCCGAGCGCCTGGAGGACGACCGCCCGCCGGAGCGACCGCCACGCGAGCCGCCACGATCCCGCTCTCGCGCCTCTTCAGCCGTCCATCCCTCTAGAACGGCCTGGCGTGATAGCCGGATCCGGCCGGTGGGATCGATATCCACCACCATCACCATCACCTCATCCCCCACCTTGACGACGTCCTCCACGGACGCCGCCCGGTAGTCGGCCAGCTGGGAGATGTGCACCATACCATCCACGCCCGGCAGGATCTCCACGAAGGCGCCATAGGGCTCCGTGCGCACCACCCGACCGGTATAGATCTTGCCGATCTCCACGTCCTCGGTCAGCGTCTCGATCATGCTCACGGCTGACTCGCTGGCGCTCTCATTGGTGGCGGCGATGTAGACGGTCCCATCCTCCTCGATATCCACCTTGACGTCGTAATCCTCCTGGATCTTCCGGATCACCTTGCCACCAGGGCCGATGACCTTGCCGATCTTCTCCGGATCGATCCGGATGGTGATGATACGCGGCGCGTACTTGGAGAGCTCCTTGCGGGGCTCGGGGAGCACCTCCAGCATCTTGCCCAGGATGAACAGGCGCCCCTCCCGAGCCTGGGCCAGCGCCTCCGCCATGATCTCGTAGGGCAGCCCCTTGATCTTGATGTCCATCTGCAGGGCGGTGATCCCGTGCTCCGTGCCGGCGACCTTGAAATCCATATCCCCCAGGGCGTCCTCCATGCCCTGGATGTCGCTCAGCACCACGTATCGCCCACTGCCATCGGTCACCAGGCCCATGGCCACGCCCGCCACCGGCGCCTCGATGGGCACGCCGGCATCCATGAGTGCCAGCGTGCTGCCGCAGACCGAAGCCATGGACGTGGAACCGTTGGACGACAGGACCTCCGACACCAAGCGAATGGTGTACGGGAACTCGTTCTCCGGCGGGATCATCGGCAGCAGCGCCCGCTCGGCCAGGGCGCCATGCCCGATCTCTCGCCGCTTCGGGCCACGCAGCGGCCACACCTCGCCGGTGGAATAGGGCGGGAAGTTATAGTGATGTAGGAACCGCTTGCTCTCCTCCGGGCTCAAGGTGTCCAGCAGCTGCGCGTCTCGCGGGGTCCCCAGGGTCGCAATGGTCAGCACCTGCGTCTCGCCCCGCATGAAGAGCCCACTGCCATGCACGCGCGGCAACACCCCAACCTGGCACGAGATGGGGCGGATCGTCTTGGGATCCCGGCCATCCGGCCGCACGCCCTCGTCCAGGATGCGCTGCCGCACGATCTCCTTCAGCACATCGTCAAACACGTTGCTGATCGCCAGCGGGTCGAAGGTCTCGCTCAAGGCCTCAACGACCTCTTCCCGCAGCGCATCCAACGCCTCGGAGCGCTCATGCTTGGGCAGACCCTGCCGCAGGATCTCCTGAATGCGGTCGGCCACGCGCTCCCTCACCGCGTCCTTCGCCTCCGGCGGAGGCAGGAAGGGCGTGTAGGTCATCTTGGGCTTGCCCAGGGCCGCGGCCATCTCCTTCTGAAGCCGGATCACATCCTGCATCGCCTCATGGCCCAGGCGCATGGCCTCCAGCATCAGATCCTCGGGGATCTCATGGGCGCCCGCCTCCACCATGAGGATGGCATCCTCGGTGCCGGCCAGACGGAGATCCAGCGTGCTGTGCTCCATCTCCTGGAGGGTGGGGTTGATGACGAACTCGCCATCGATATACCCCACACGCACGGCGCCGACGGGCCCATCGAACGGGATATCGGAGATCATCAGAGCCGTCGAGGCGCCGATGATGCCCAGGATGTCCAGATGAGTCTGTTGGTCCGCTGCCAGCGCGGTGAGGATGATCTGGACGTCGTTACGGAATCCCTTGGGGAAAAGCGGGCGCAACGGCCGGTCGACCAACCGGCAGAGCAGGATCGCCTCGTCACTGGGGCGCCCCTCCCGTCGGAAGAACGAGCCGGGGATGCGGCCCGCGGCGTAGAGGCGCTCCTCAAAGTCCACGCTCAAGGGGAAGAAGTCGATGCCCTCTCGAGGGGTTTTGGCGGCGGTGGCGGTGCACAACAGCACCGATTCTCCGGACTGAATGAGCACAGCGCCGCCCGCCTGCGGCGCCAGTAGCCCGGTCTCGATGATCACCTCATGATCACCGAGCTTTGCAGTGAAACGCTTTGAATCTTTCATTTTTCCCTTTCCCTTCCCTCCGGCCCTTCGACACAACCTGGCTACACGAAAACCCGTGGCCATAGACAGCCACGGGTGCCTGGTGCTGTCCAGAGGTCAGGGACTGGCGACTGGTGCCAAGCGTTACGCCTGGACAAACGCTTCGACGGCACGATTGGCCTCACTCACCAATTCCTAGACCTCTCGACGGACCAGACCCTCACCAGGCTGTCATCGGGCCGGATGTGATATTAGGATGACTATGACCGCCAGGGATCTCAGGCGCTCATTGACCCGGACACCCTTTTCGGCCTTCTCTAATACAAAACGAGTAGATGGGAGCTTCCCGCCGCCACATCTACTCGCTCGCTCTCCCCCAGCCGGCCTACCGACGTAGACCCAAACGCTGGATCAGCTCACGATAACGTTGATAGTCCTTCTTCGCCAGGTACGCCAGAAGGCGGCGGCGTTGCCCCACCATCTTCAACAGGCCCCGGCGAGAATGCTCATCGTGCTTATGCACCTTGAGGTGCTCGATCAGGTTATTGATCCGTGTGGTCAGAAGAGCAACCTGAACTTCCGGTGAACCCGTATCCGCTTCGTGTACGTGGTATTCCTCGATAATCGCCTGCTTCTGCTCTTTCGTCAGAGCCACTTTCCTCTCCTTTCATTCAAAGCCAGAGCACCGCTGGAATACCAGAGGCGCATGCCCCAGCCCGAGTCAGCGTCTTAAGTATAGCATAATGCCCTTCTCCGGGCAAATTCAATGGACGATCTCCCCCTCTCGCTCCACATCACTCACGCACCCACAGGCTCACCGACTCGATATGGAACGTCTGGGGGAACATGTCCACCGGCTGCACCTCCATCAGACGATATCCCCCCTCCTGGAGGTACGCCACATCCCGCGCCAGCGTGGCCGGATCACAGGAGACGTACACGATCCGACGCGGCGCCAGCCGGGCCAGCTCCGCCAGGGCCTGTTTCCCCACGCCGGAACGCGGCGGGTCCACGACCACCAGATCGATGGGCTCCGCCAACACGGTCAACACCTCCTCCACAGGCCCCTCATGCAACTCCACCTGCTCCGGATCCCAGTCACGAGCATTCCAGGCGAAATCCTCACAGGCCGACGGGCTCTCCTCAATGCCGATGAGGCGGTCTACCCGGCCCTTCATCGCCAGGCCGAACAACCCCACGCCGCAATACGCATCCAGCAGCGTATCGCCGGGCTCCGGCTCCAGATAGCCCTGGACCAGATCGACCAGGGCCTGGGCGCCCGCCGTGTTCACCTGGAAGAAGCTATCCGCCGAGATGCGATACTCCCGACCGGCCACCTCCTCCGTGATGTACGGCGGCCCGATGAGCGGCTGAACCCGTCCATCCCGCGTCAGGAACGCACAGGAGACCGACAGATCCACCTCAAGCTCGGGCAGCTCGTCCCCGCGCGTCTCGAACATCACCAGCGCCTGGCCGGTGGTCACGCCCACGCGCAGGGTGATGCGACGGAGCCATCCGGCCAGCCCGGCCGCCGGCTCCTCCTCATCGCCGAGCTGCAACGCCGCGTGGAGTTCGTCCAGCAGCGGGTGCAGGAGCAGACACCGATCCACGGGGATGATCTCACGGCTGCCCGCCCGGCGGAACCCCAGTTGCCCATCCCGATCGATGGCAAACTGCACGTGATTCCGATAGCCGAACGGCTCGCCCACCGCCAGTGCGGGGCGAACCGGCGGATCGCTCAGATGCCCCAGACGGCGCAACTGATCGATCACGATCTCCCGCTTGAGCGCCAGCTGTCGCTCGTAGCGGATATGCTGCCACTGGCAGCCGCCGCACATGCCCGGGCCAAAATGCGGACACGGCGGCTCCACGCGATCCTCGCTGGCGGCCAGCACCTCCACCAACTCGGCGCGCGCCCACCGTTTGTGCTCCTCCACCACACGGGCCTGCACGCGCTCGCCGGGGAGCGTATACGGCACGAAGATCACCTTGCCCTCATGACGGCCCAGCGCCTCTCCCCCATGAGCGATCCCCGTCAGCTCTAACAAGATCGTTTCCATGCAATCCGCCTATGACATAAAGATGGGGCGCAGACGTTGCGCCCCCAATGGGGCAGCCCTTGTGGCTGCCCCAATAGCAGCACCTCTCGGACACACCCCGGCTCTAGGGATAGATCCCTCGCAGCATGATCGCCCGGACCACCCGATCGATGGCCAGGACGTTGGCGGCCAGCCGGTTGTGCACCTTCTTCTTCTCCGCCATCGCCACCACGGAGTCGAACGCCCGGTTCATGACCTGCTCCAGATGGCTGTTCACCTGGTCCTCATCCCAGAAGAAGAACTGGATGTCCTGCACCCACTCGAAGTAGGACACGGTGACGCCGCCCGCGTTGCACAGGATGTCCGGGATGACGAAGATGCCACGATCGAAGAAGATGTGATCCGCCTCGGGCTCGGTGGGGCCGTTGGCCGCCTCGGCGATGATCTTGGCCTGTACCTTGTCCGCGTTCCCCGCGTGCAGCTGCTTCTCCAGGGCGGCCGGCACCAGGATATCGCACGGCAGGGTGAGCAGTTCCTGATTCGTGATCACATCCGCGCCGGGGAACCCAACCACGGAGCCGCTCTCCCGCTTGTGACGCAGCACGGCGACGGGATCCAGCCCCTTGGGGTTATAGATCCCCCCCTTGGAGTCACTCACCGCGATGATCTTGGCCCCATCCTCGTGCAGCAGCCGAGCAGCGATCGATCCGGCGTTCCCATACCCTTGCACCACAACGCTCGCGCCCTCCAGATCCAGGCCGATCTTCTTGGCCGCACGCCGGACGCAGAACAGGGTCCCCCGGGCGGTCGCCTCATTACGTCCCAGGGAGCCCCCCAGCTCGATCGGCTTGCCCGTCGTCACCCCGGGGGTCACATGTCCAACCCCCATGCTGTACGTATCCATGATCCAGGCCATCACCTGAGGGTTCGTGTTCACGTCGGGGGCCGGGATATCCCGATCCGGGCCGATGATGATCGAGATCTCGGCAGCGTACCGGCGGGTCAGGCGCTCGATCTCTCGTATCGAAAGCTTCTTGGGATCACAGACGACGCCGCCTTTGGCGCCGCCGTAGGGAATGCCCACCACAGCGCACTTCCATGTCATCCACATGGCCAGCGCGCTGACCTCTTCCATGGTCACCTGCGGATGATAGCGAATGCCCCCCTTGGCAGGCCCGCGAGCCGTGGAGTGCTGCACACGATAGCCGGTGAACACCTGCAACTCCCCATCATCCATGATCACGGGGAAATTGACCATGAGCACACGTTCGGGGACGCGCAGCTTCGCGAGGTAGCCATCGGGGATATCCGCATCCAGATAGGCGACGGCCTCATCGAACTGCTGTTGCGCCATCTCCAAAGGGGTGAGATCCTGCGAGGAAGTTCCATCGCCCGTCGCCAAAGCCGCCGATGATGTCGACGTCCGATCAGACATGCTATCACCTCCTTGTGATCTTCGGAGAGCGCCCCGCGAGACTGCCGGGATTTCTCCCACACGCGGGGAGGACATCTCCTATGGCTGATGCACCGCCACACCCGTATTGTACCACAAAAACGATTTCACCGGTGTGATCTGGTATAGGGAATCCGGGCCCATTCCCCGCAGGCATCCACTCAAGCGAGTGGGGCTTCCACGCTCCACCCGCGGCAGCGTGGGAGCTGCCGCTGCTGACTTCACGCGCCCTGGGTTCCCGTCAAGACCTATCCCCCCACCCGGTAGGACCTTTTCAAAGTCCAACGTCCATATTGGCATACATGGCGCCTGCAGGGACGAGGCAAGGTGTCGTGTCTGTATACGCGTCTTCTCGGTTTC
>JAADGJ010000049.1 GCA_013152435.1 Chloroflexota bacterium
AGAAGATGCGTATACAGACACGACACCTTGCCTCGTCCCTGCAGGCGCCATGTATGCCAATATGGACGTTGGACTTTGAAAAGGCCCTAGGGAGGGCTTCTCTGATAGTGCTTTTGCTCCAAGGGGCAGGGCGCGTTATAATGGAAATGACAGGGATGGATGCCCATCTCCTGCGACGGATCGTTGTTGTGTCCTTCGAGAATCTAGTCAAGCAAGGAGAGAGACCGATGCCCGAGTTCCTGAACCCGTTTACTGGCATGGCCCCCGGCCGTAAGCTGACCCGCTCAGAGCTGGCCAGGACCCTCCGACTCGCCATCGCTGCTGAGGAGGAGGCCGTCCACCTCTATGAGGCCATCGCGGATGCTACCGATCACGATCTTGCCAGGAAGGTCTTGCACGATATCGCGAATGAGGAGCGCGTGCATGTCGGCGAGTTCCAAAAGTTGCTGAACCTGCTGTTGCCGGATGAGGAGGGATATCTGGCAGAGGGTGCCGCCGAGGTAGAGGAGATGATGGAGGAAGACTCGGCGGAAGCGTCTTCGGGCTCGTCCGACGAGGGCTCGCTCACCGTGGGAGACCTGAAGGAGTGATCGTTACAGCGGGTTGTGCAGGATCATAGAACCTAAGGAGGATGCCATGTCGCACCATTTCCTTCATCGCGAGGATGCGCCTTTCGGCGATGAAGTCTGGCAGAAGATCGATGAGACCGTCACGGAGGCGGCCAAGAGTCAGCTATGCGCCCGGCGGTTGCTGCACATAGAGGGTCCCTACGGGCTCGGGTTGAAGACCCTGCCCTCGCGAGATGCTCCCGTTGAGAAGGCGGACGTGGAAGGCGTGAGCCTGGAGGCGAGCAGCGGAACCCCGGTAACGGTCATTCGCGGGGAGTTCGCTTTGGGGACCAGGGACATTGCCGCGTTCGAGCAGACCGGGGTACCCCTGGATCTGAGCTCGGTTGCGGAGGCGGCCATCGCTTGCGCCAGACAGGAAGACGCATTGCTCTTCAACGGGTCGGCATCCCTGGGCGTGAGCGGGTTGCTGAACGCAGAGGGGACCCTGTCTACTCGGCTCAAGTCGTGGGATGAGGTCGGCACCGCTGTCGAGGACATTATCGCCGCCGTCATGAAGCTGGATGAGGCCGGCTTTCACGGCCCCTATGCGCTGGCCCTTTCGCCAGGGCGCTATAACTTGCTGTTCAGGCGGTACCCGCAGGGCAACCAAACGGAGATCGAGCATCTACGTATGCTGGTGACCGACGGGATCGTCAAAGCCCCGGCCATCCCGTCTGGCGGTGTGCTGCTGGCGACGGGACGCCAATACGCCAGCATCGTGATCGGGCAGGACCTCATCGCCGGGTTCATAGGGCCGGCGGGCGGTCGTTACGAGTTCACGCTGTTCGAGAGCGTTGCCCTTCGCCTGCTACAGCCTCAGGCGGTGTGCGTGCTTCGGTAGGTGGGTCGCCCGCCTGGCTGCAACCCGGAAGGGAGCGAGGCATCTGTGGAAACCTGGCTGGCCAGGTTCACTACCCTCAGCGCGTGGAGGACAGAACCCGACTTATGGGTTCTGTCCTCGTTCATCCTCTACCTGTTTGGCGCGCAGATCGCCGTTCGCACGGCGATGTTTCCCCCGCAGCACGATTCCTCTCACGGCGCGCGAGCGCTGGTTTGGTGGGCCATACGCCTGGCATATCTGATCGGCATCCCGTATGCGGCGCTGTTGGTCGGTGCCCTGTCGCCTAAGCGAATGGGGCTGAGCGGGTTGGATTGGGTGCGCACGTTGGGGATGGGGATGCCGTTGGCTATGGCGGCCTGGCTGGCGATCCTCATCGGCTGGCGCCGGGGGACAGGAGCACGAAATCGCGTTCCCCCATCGGGTTCTCACCATCGCCTGCCCGCCGGATGGCCCTCGGCCATCGTGGAGGCCGCAGCACAGCAATGGCACTGGGCCTTTTACCGCAGCGCCGCCATCCGATGGTGGGGGCTTTATTGGGGAACGTGGGCGGGTGTCCTCCTCCTTCTCATCGAGTGGTGTGGTCACCCGTTCACCTGGCAGGCGCTGCGCCATCCTGGCCGGATTGGGCCCATCCTCCTGCGCTTGCTGGTGGCCGTGGTCACGGCCTCCCTCTACCTGGTGGTGCCCAACTGGTGGCTCGGGTGGGGGTTCCATGCGCTTGTCCTGTTGGGCACTGGGGTTCATACCTCTCCTGCCCCGGGACCCCAGATGCTCGGGGCCGAGGGCGTGAAAGGCGGATGAGGACCGTGTTCCTTGGGATCCCTCACGGCGCCTGCCGGATCTGCAAGGGCAGGTAGAGTCGGAAGGCGACGGCCTTACCGTGGCTGACGAAGATATCCCCCGCGCCCGTCTTATCCGGGCTGCTCCACACCGCCCATGCCTCGCCGTTTGTGCCGACCACCAGGGTCGGTTGATTGATGCCGTTGGAGTCCTGCCAGACCGTTTCCGGTGGGCTCCACTGGTCATCGAACCAGCGCATCTGAAGCGTGCCGTTGCTCACCCACGCCTGGGCCAGACGGTCTCCCACGGCCAGCGTAGGCTCGCTTAGATCGATCCCCGTCTGAGCCATGGTGGAGGGTTTTCCCCATCCTGTGGTGAGACGGGAGGCGGTCCAGACCTGCCAGCGCCCGCTGACCTTCTCCTGCCAGGTTGCCCATGGCGTGCCTTTGGGATCCAGGACCAGCGAGCCCCGTGTGGAATCCGCGTTCGGTGTGTTGGACACATACTCCGGCCATGTCCACTCGCTTCCCGTCCACCAGCAGTAGAAAACCTCCAACGGATCATCGAAGCTGTATGGTCCCACCCAGAGCACATGAGGGCGCCCCGTCGCGTCCGTTACAACCTGGGGACCGGTCCCAAAGGCATCTGCGATGGGGCCGCTCTCCCAGACCAGACCGTCCGTGGACTCGGCGTAGAAGATCATGGGATCTGTGAGCGCGTTGTCTACCCAGACCACGTGGCGGCGACTGTTCCCGGAGATGGCGATGCTGGGCGTGGCCGAGGCGGCCGTGGTGCGAGAGACGTTGATGGCTGAGGACCACCCTTTGGTCGCATCCCAGGAGCGATATAGGATCTCCGCGTTGCCGCCGAAGACGGCCACGTAGACCAGATGGAGCTTGTTGCCGTCAGCCGCCACGGCAGGCTCCGATCCGGTGCCGATGGCAGATGCGGTCGACCAGCCCGAGTCCGTTTGATATCGATGGTAGAGTTGATCGCCCTCCTCCCAGATGACGTGAAGGCGCCCGTTCACCAGCGCTGCAGCCGGGCTGGTGGAGTCAGCGGTGGATTGGGAGATGTTCTCGGGCTGCGACCAGCCCAGCGGCGTCTCTGCTGTGGGCTGTGCCTGGGCGATCCCGGGATACATTAGAACCACGATCATCAACCCGCTGATCACAAAGCCAAGTGTTCGCCATAAGACACGCATTTTCCATAACACCTCACACGATATGTTGAATAGGCTGTGAACGCGTCGGGAGGCGGGACGCACGGAGCGTGCCCGCCTCCCACGAGTCCTCAGTGGGGGAGAGGCTTAGCGGCTCCGGACGTAGATCTCTTCCGCCTCTACCTGAGAGGTTGAGAGTACACGTCCTTCCACTTTCGCCATCCTCCCCACAGCCGGCGTGCCCTCGATCTCGGTCTCATCCGTCACCATCACCGGGACGCCGCCGACGTTCCACAGGCCGATCACCCCGTCCTCAGGGAGGCTCAGGATCAGCCCCGCGAACTGCACCGTGGGCGGCTCGGGGGTATCGGTCGGCTCCGGAGTGGCGGTCGGTTGTGGCGTCTCGGTGGGCTCAGGAGTCTCCGTCGGTTCCGGAGTCTCTACTGGCCCAGGGGTCTCCGTGGGCTCAGGAGTCTCGGTCGGCTCCGGAGTCTCGCCCGGCCCAGGGGTCTCGGTGGGCTCGGGGGTCTCGGTAGGTTCCGGAGTCTCCGTGGGCTCTGGCGTCTCTGTCGGCATCGGAGTTCCCGTCGGCGCAGGCGTCGGCGTCTCGCCAGGCTCGGCGGACTCCGCCTGCACCTTCACGGCGACCAGGACGTCCCCCTGCTGGGTCGCGTAGATCTCGACCTCGACGCCCACCGCCGGCGTGCCTTCGATGGTGGCCGTGGGCGGGACCTGCACGGAGATGCCGCCGACCACCCACTGCTCACCGTCCATGCTGTAGATGGTGCCCTCGAGCTTCACCACGGTGGGATCGCCCACGCGGGCCAGGACCTTGATGTGTCGGGCGTGCAGCTCCCAGCCGCCCTCGACGGGAACGGACACCGCCTTCACGGCCACGCGGGCCCCGATCTCAGCCGAGCCTTCGTCGGTGTCGATCCGGGTGAACGTATCCACCATGACCCGGATGCCCGAGATGAGCCAGCTCTCATCGCCCATCTCCTGGATGATCCCGGAGAACTTCACCCGATTCTCATCGGGGACCTCCGTGGGTCTGGGCGTTACCGTGGGCTCTGGGGTCGTTGTCGGTTGGGGCGTCGGCGCCTCATCGGACTCCGAGATCTCGACCTTCACCGCGACCAGGGTGTCCCCCTGGAGCGTGGCGATGACCTCTACCCGATCGCCCACGCCCGGCGCATCCGCCGGCGTATCCTCGATGGTGGCCGTGGGCGGGACCTGCACGGGGATGCCGCCGACCACCCACTGCTCGCCGTCCATGCTGTAGATGGTGCCCTCGATCCCCACCACGGTAGGATCGCCCACGCGAGCCAGGACCTTAATGTGTCGGGCGTGCAGCTCCCAGCCGCCCTCAACGGGGACCACCCGAGCGTGGACGACCACGCGCACGCCCACCTCCGCCGGGCCGCTGCGGGTGTCGATCCGGGTGGAGTCGTCCACCAGGACGGTGACGCTGGAGATCACCCATGTGCCGTCCGCCTGGCTCTGGATGATGCCGGAGAACTCCACATCATCCTCATCGGGCTCAGGCCGGGGCGGCTTGACCACGATGCGCGTGGCCACCAGCGTTCCGTCGTCTCGCACGACCGCGTGTACCTCCGCAACGGCGCCGACTTGCGGCTCGCCGACGATGATCGTCTCATTGGTGACGACGACCGCCCGGCCGCTGATCACCCATGAGCCCTCTCCGATGGACTCGATGACCCCCTCGAACTCGATCTGCGCGGGGCGATCCGCGGTATCTTTCACCTCGATCTTGGTCGCCACAAGCTGTCCGTCACGGTATACGGCGTGGACCTCCGCCAGATCTCCCACGTCGGGGGTTCCCTCGATCACCGTCTCGTTGGTCACGAGGACCGGGACGCGGCCGATGATCCAGACGTCGCCGTTCATGGCTCGAATGATCCCGCGGAACTCGATCTCCTGAGGCGGTGGCGCCTTGTGGCGCACCCGGATGGCCTCGGCCAGCAGGTAGTCCGCGTTCTCACGCTCTCGGGCGATCACCTGGACGTAGTCCCCGCGGGCCGCCGGGCCGTTCACGATGCGCGTGTCCGCCGTGACCTCCACTTGTACTGGCCCGCGCCGCGTCTGGATCGTCCAGACGCCCAGGCCGCCATCGGGCAATTCCTGTACGATTCCGGCAAACCTCACCCGGCGCTCCGCCGGTGGTTCTGTAGAGTCCGCCTGGGCACTGCCTACGATCCCGATCAACAGGACAATGATCAGGCTCATGATAAGTGTTGCTTTGAAACGTCGACGAGTCTTCATAGTAACCCACCCTCCTTACATCCTTGATGTTCTCGGTTGTGATATCCGGTCCTTACTTACCTTGCGGTCGCTCCATCTCGAGGTGCGGAGTGATCCGCTTTGCTTCGCAACGATCTTTATGGCGATGCCGTGCGCTTCGGGGCTGCACGGCGCCGCCAGGCGTTACCGCAGATCTCTATCGCGTGCTGGGAGAGTTTTCTTCTCGCTCTTATGCACCGTTCCAACCTCCTAAGTTTATGCTACCTTTACATTGCTCATGTAGCAACGGGACCAAATGCCTAACTGAGCTTATGCTTAGTGGGGCGATCATCTCGCTTCCGAGAAAGCAAACGCCCCCGTTCGTTACGGGGATACGGCGCTCAGACGCCGTATATGGGGGAAACCCGCCTATCCGCATAGGTCAATTGGCCTATACGCGGGAAGGGAGCCCTTTCTTTTCGCCCCTTCCCAGCCCTGACCTCGCTTGCGTCGTTCCGTTGATGTGCGGAAGGGATCTTAGAGTGTGTCTGAGAAATGCCGTCGCTTCTGCTATGGGGAGGATCCCTCCACACCTCCCCCTGTGGATCTGGTCGTTGAGGGAGTCCCTCAGACACCTTGCCGGTAAACTTTCAGACGCGCTTAGCTTGCCATCCTCTTATCGGGATCTCGGATCGTTTCTGTGATTTTGAACAGTTTCCCGCTTTGGTTTGCATTGACACCCATCTGGCGCCGTGATATAATTTATATGTCCCCTCGCACGGGATGCGCACGCACCCGTGCATATTATGCTTGGCTTCCACGATCCCAACCTGGGGCTGCAAACGAAGAAGTGGGGTATACGGATGTGGGTACCGCAGGATATCTTTACGCCCCAACTGGATAGACGAATCGCACCCGAAACGCAAAGGGAAGGATGATATACCCTTTGCGTTTTTTGGTTATTCGGGGATGGTCTTATCCCCTATCTTGGCGGGAGAGGAGGTGATGAGCAAGGGTACTTCAACAGGATCCTCTCGATAGTATCCGGCAATCACAGCATAGTGTAAGGAGGGAAAAAGATGCTGGAGCGAAAGCTGAGTCGGCGGGACTTTCTGCGCGTCTCGGCTGTGACGGCTGTCGGATCTGCGCTGGCTGCCGCTTGTCAGCCAATGGCAGCTCCTCAAGCCGGTGAGCAGCCCAGTGCACCAGAAAAAGCCCCTCCCAAGCAGGTCGTGCTGACTCACACCTTCTGGGGAAGCCCGGAGGAGTGGAAGCTGTGGGTGGCGTTTGACGACCAGTTCAGCGCCGAGAACCCCGACATCACGGTCACATCTGAGCATATCCCCAGCAACTATGAGGAGCAGATCATGCTCCGCCGGGCGGCCGGGGACATGCCCGACGTGCTGAACATCCAGGATGAGCCCTTCCCCAAGTACGCCGATAAGGGAGTCTACACGGCTCTGGATCCCCTGGTCGAGCGGGACAGCGAAGAGTTGATGCTCGACGACTTCTTCCCCCAGGTACTGGATATGTTCAAGTGGGATTCGGAGGCCAAGGCGTGGATGCAGGGCACCCAGTACGCCATGCCCTGGGACGGCGCGGGGATCCTGTGGTTCTACAACATCGACGTCTTCGAGGAAGCGGGGGTGGAGCCGCCGCCCAACCAGGGCTGGGACTGGACCATGGATGAGTTCCTGGACACGTGCCTGAAGCTCGTAAAGTTCGATGCTAACGGTAACATGGTCCGGGGTGCCTTCCCCTTGCCCGGGTGGGTATACCATATGCCATTCATCTACACCATGGGCGGCCGCTACGTGGACCTGGAGAAGAAGAAGTGCATGCTGAATACTCCTGAGTCCATCGAGGCGGTGCAGTTCTTCGTCGATCTGCGCCTCAAGCACCATGTGACCCCGCTCTCCACCGAGTTCTCCGGCATGGGCAGCACAGACCTCTTCCGGGAGGGCAAGATCGCCATGAACCTGACCGGTCCGTGGTGGTTCCCCGATCTGCGGGCGATCCCGGAGGATGAGCTGCGCTGGGATGTGCTGCACTTCCCCAAGAACCCGGCGACCGGCGAGCGCTACACCCGCCAGAGCTGGGACGCGATGGCCATCGGCGAGGGCACCGAGAATGTGGAGGCTGCCTGGAGGTACATCAAGTTCGTTCTGGCCCCCGAAGGGCAGGCTCGCATCGCCCGGTTGGGTCGAGCCATGCCAGCACGACCCTCCGTGGCCAACTCCCCCGCCTTCTTGAACCCGGATCTGCCGCCCGCACACGAGGAGGTCTTCCTCAAAGCGGTGGAATACTACATCGTCCAGCCCATCAACCTGTACTGGAGCGAGATGTGGACCATCATCGGAAAGTACTGGGAGCAGATGGTGCTGGAGGATGTGCAGATGCCTGTGGCCGAGGCGGTGGAGAAGATCTGCGCCGGGGTGGACTATCTCTTCGAGAACGGGGAGATGCCGCCGGAATTCTAGCCTGCGTTGGGATAGCGGCCATTGGGGGGCGATGTCTCCCCAATGGCCGCTCGGCATTGGAGGTCCTGATGACTACTTTGGTTGATCGGTTGTTCCCTACCTCAAGCCGCCTGAGGCGACAGGAGGCGCTTACCGCGTATGCTCTTATCTCACCCTGGCTGATTGGGTTCATCTGGTTCACGGCCATCCCCATGGGGATCGCCATCTACCTGTCGCTCACCAAGTATCAGATCATCAGCCCGCCCGAGTGGGTAGGACTCTCAAATTTCACCAAGCTTTTCCAGGATCAACGCTTCCGGGTCGCGTTGTTCAACACGGCCTTCTACGCGGGTATCTCCGTGCCCCTGTACCTGGTCGCCTCCTTTGTGGCTGCGCTGGCCATGAACCTGAAGATCCGGGGCATCCGCTGGTATCGGACGATCTTCTACCTGCCGTCGATCACCCCGGCCGTGGCCAACGCGATGCTCTGGCTGTGGATCTTTAACCCTCAGTGGGGGTTGGCGAACTCGGTCCTGAAGTTCTTCGGCATCCCGACCCAGGATTGGCTGCTTGATCCCAAGCTCAGCAAGCCGTGTCTGATCTTCATGGGGTTGTGGGGGATCGGCCCTACCATGATCATTTTCCTGGCCGGCCTGCAGAACATACCCGAGCAGTTGTACGAGGCGGCGATGATCGATGGGGCGGGGCAATGGGCGCGCTTCCGCAACGTCACGCTTCCCATGCTCTCCCCGGTGACCTTTTTCAACCTGATCATGGGCATCATCAACGCCTTCCAGATCTTCACTACCGCCTACATCATGACGACCGGCGGCGCGGGAGGCGAACGCTCTTATGGCGTAGGAGGGGTTCTGGATTCGCTGCTCTTCTACGTGTTGTACCTCTGGCAGAACGCTTTTGAGTTCTGGCGGATGGGATACGCTGCTGCCATGGGATGGGTGTTGTTGTTCATCATTCTGGTTCTGACCTATATCCAGTTTAAGCTGGCAGAGCGCTGGGTCTACTACGAAACGGAACAGGGAGGATAGAGGGATGGTCACTGAGGCTGCCGCGGAAGCCAAAAGCGCAAGACGTGAGCAGGGATGGCTGGATCGGATATGGACGGCGAAGACCAAAAGGGTGCTAAAGGAGCTGATTGCTCACCTGTGCCTGATCCCCATCTCGATCACGATGTTGATCCCGCTTCTCTGGCTGTTCAGCACCTCGCTCAAGCCAAAGGGGATGGTCTTCACCTATCCGCCCCAATTGATCCCCAATCCTGTGCGCTGGCAGAATTATCCAGAGGCTCTGACCGTCTTGCCCTTTCACATCTTCTTCCGCAATACGATGATCATCGTCGTCGCCCGGGTGACCGGGCAGATCCTGGTCTCCACGATGGTGGCGTATGCCTTCGCCCGGTTGCGATTCCCGGGGCGGAACTTCCTCTTCTGGATGGTGCTGATCAAGATGATGCTCCCGGGCTCTGTGACGTTGGTGCCTGAGTACGTCATGTTCAACAAGCTCGGGTGGATCAATACGTTCCTCCCGCTGACCGTGCCCGCGTGGCTGCCAGGCTGGTATAGTTCCTCATTCTACATCTTCTTATGTCGGCAATTCTTTATGGGGATCCCAGCGGAATTAGACGACGCGGCCAAGATAGATGGGGCCAGTCATCTGCGCATCTGGTGGCAGATCATCCTCCCCCTGTCCAAACCCGTGGTCACGACGGTGGGGATCTTCTCCTTCATGATCGCGTGGAACGACTTCATGGGTCCCTTGATCTATATCCAGAAGATGAACCTGCGCCCGCTGGCTCTGGGCCTGCAATCCTTCCAGGGAGCGTTCACCACGGAGTGGCACTGGCTGATGGCTGCCTCGACGACGATGGTCGTCCCGGTCATCTTCCTCTTCTTTGCGGCCCAGCGCTACTTCCTGCAGGGCATCACGATGAGCGGGATCACGGGAAGGTAACCCCGAGCACGATCGATCCCCGTTTCCAGGTGGAGCGTCGGGTATGATGTCATCTCCCATCAGGCCCGGCGCTCCATAGTTCATGCTCCCGATTCCCCCGATCTCATCCTGCGAGAGGGATTTCATGCCCGACGTTTTGTATATTCACCCGACCAAATACGGCATCGCGACCCGGGGGCGAAGGATCAGCACCCCATATCCCATCATGCCCATGGGGATCATCCCCCTATCGAACCTGCTG
This sequence comes from Chloroflexota bacterium, assembly GCA_013152435.1. Classification (NCBI taxonomy): domain Bacteria; kingdom Bacillati; phylum Chloroflexota; species Chloroflexota bacterium. Next base: position 10,301 of record JAADGJ010000049.1, read on the forward strand.
CGCGAGGAGGGGCTGTCGGTCGTCGGCTTGAACTACCCCCTGGAGCTTCGCATAGACCGTTCCTTCCTTCTGGGGCGATGGGTGGCCTCCCAGGAGGGGGTTCGGCTGATCCTGATGGACTTGCATTGGTACGAGCACTCCTATGGGGTGATGGAGATCGCTCAGATCTGCCGTCAGCTCCACCCGGAGGCATGGATCCTGGTGGGTGGGTTCACCGCGTCCCTGTACGCCAGGGAGATCCTCGAGAACTTCCCTCAGATCGACTTTGTGATCCGGGGGGATGCTGAGGTGCCGCTGCGCATGATCGCCACGCGTTTGGGTCGCCGTTCCTCCGCGTTGCCGGACCTCTCGGACGTTCCCAACCTCTCCTACCGGGAGAGTGGCCGGATCGTGGAGAACGCCTTGACGTATCGCGCCGACGGGGAGATGCTCGACCGGCTGAACTTCGTGGACCTCGACTTCCTGGAGCACGCCGATCGATATGGCGAGCTTCAGTTCGTGGCGACCATGTTGACTGCCTCATCGCCCAGGCCGATGCGGGGGCACTGGCTGAGCATCGGCCGGGGATGTCACTTCGACTGTTCCTATTGCGGCGGGGGGGCGCGAGTGCACAAGGCCATCGCCGGCCGGGAGCAGCTCGTCCTCCGATCCGTGGAGGGTGTCGTGGAGGACATCCAGCGGCTGCAGCGGATGGGGGTCGATCAAGTATCCTTCTCCCTGGATCCCGCCATCCTCGGCGAGGCGTACTGGACGCGCCTGTTCTCCGAGATCCGCAACCGGGGCATCCGGATCGGGATATACAATGAGTTCTTCCAGCTTCCCAGCAAGGAGTTCATTGACGAGCTCGTGCAGACTGTGGACATCACTCGCTCGGAGCTGGCGTTTAGCCCCTTGTCCGGGTCGGAGCCGGTGCGCCGCCTCAACGGCAAGTTCTACACCAACCGAAAGCTGCTCCGGACGCTCTCGCTCTTGAAGAGACACGAGGTGCCCATCTACATCTACTTCTCCCTCAATCTACCGGGCGAGGACGAGAGAGCCTTCAGGAGGACCCTGGACCTGGCCAGACGTATTGGGCATCTCTATCCCTCCCACCTGTTGAAGATGATCAACATGTGTCACACCGTCGATCCCTGCTCTCCCATGAGTCACGATTCCCGACAGTATGGCATCGAGGTGAGCTTCCAGAGCTTCATGGACTATTACACCTACTGTCGCTCCGCCTCCACCGAGCAGTCCAGCCTGGATCAGGAGCAGTTTCGAGGCTTCTGGCTCCGTGATGATCAGAAGAGATCGCTGGAGGACATGGCCAATCGGTGGGAGGCGTTCCGGGCGAATGCGAAGTTCCTCTGCTATCCTGTACCCCGTGCCTGGTAGCCAAGGAGCGCGCCGTGGACAGCCGAGAGCGTGTGCGTCGGACCTTGCTGTTTCAGACGCCGGACCGGGCTCCCCGGGAGTTGTGGACGTTGCCCGGTATCGAGATGTTTCGTCAGGAGGAGCTGACGGCCATGCTGGAGCGCTTCCCCCCTGACTTCGCCTCTCCCGATGTTACCTACGGGCGGGGGGAGCGCGAGCGCGGCGAGCCAGCCGTGGTCGGGACCTATGTGGATGCCTGGGGGTGTCCCTTCACCGTGGCCGAGCCTGGCGTCGTCGGCGAGGTGAAGGACCCGCCTCTGGCCGATTGGTCGCAGTTGGATCGTCTCCGGCCTCCTTACGAAATCCTGGAGAACGCCGACTTCAGCCGGGTGAATGCGTCCTGTGCCGCCACCGATCGGTTCGTCAAAGCGGGCACGACGATCCGGCCCTTCGAGCGGATGCAGTTCCTGCGCGGCACCGAGAATCTGATGATGGACCTGGGGTGGGGGGTGCGGGAGGTCTACCGGCTGCGGGATATGGTGCACGAGTTCTTCCTGCGTGAGCTGGAGATGTGGACCCGGACGGATGTGGACGGCATCTCCTTCATGGATGACTGGGGAGCACAAAAGGGTCTGCTGATCTCGCCCGGGATGTGGCGGGAGTTCTTCAAGCCCCTCTATGCGGAGTACTGTCGCCTGATCCACGGTGCGGGGAAGTTCGCCTTCTTCCACTCCGATGGCGACATCACGGACATTTACCCGGATCTGATCGAGATCGGGATTGACGCGCTGAACTCGCAGTTGTTCTGCATGGATATCGAGGAGCTGGGGCGTCTGTACCGGGGGAAGATCACGTTCTGGGGGGAGATCGATCGCCAGGCCATCCTCCCGTTCGGCACCGTTGAGGATGTGCGTCAGGCGGTACGGCGTGTACGTCGGGCCCTGGACGATGGGCGCGGGGGCGTGATCGCCCAGTGCGAGTGGGGCATCAACGTGCCGGCGGAGAATGTCGCGGCCGTGTTCGAGGCGTGGATGGAGCCGCTTTGAGCGGAGGATTCACTCGCCGGACGGCTCGCCTATCGTGCTTTGCAGGAAGTCGATCATGCGCCAGAAAGCGGCGGTCACCTGTGGCGTTGGGTTCCAGGTGTTCAGATAGTGCGACGTGTCCTCGTACAGGATCAGATCGTGAGGAACGTTCGCATCAGCCAGCGCCTGTGCGAAGCGGACCGATTGATTGTAGGGGATCACCCGGTCGGCCGTGGTGTGCACCACTAGCGTGGGGGGCATGTGTCGGGCGAAGAAAGCCGGTGAGTATTGCATGAACCGCTCGGGATGGCGATCGGGGCGCCCGATTGCGGCGATGGCGGCATCATATGGCGGCGGGATCTCCAGCGTCTCGTCGTACAGGGCCTGCACCCCCAGAAAGGCGTCGCTGATCCCGCCTACGGTGATGACCGCCTTGATCTCCGGCATGTCCGGTAGCACCTGGTAGAAATACAGGGTGCTGAAGCTGCCGGCCAGCACGGCCATCCGATCCGGATCGGCGGCCGGAGTTAGTCGGCCGGCGCGCAGGAGCGTGACCGCTTGCAGGAGATCCAACGCGTGGGCCTGGATATCCAGCCCGCGGGCGGCGACGGGGGCGACGAAGAGGACGGTGAATCCCTGGCTGGCGAAGGCCACCGCGGCCGGCTCCCAGTGTGGCTCGTAGCTGGGGAAGGCGATCGCCAGCGTGGGGCCGGGCGTGCGTCTCCCGACGGGCTGGTAGATGCGGTCCACGGCGATCTCGGTCCCTGCTCGCTCGAACCGGAAGTCGATTCGCTCCGCCTCGACGTCGGGCGATGGAAACGTCCCTGTGACGATCGTGCGGCCGGTGATCGTCACGGGGATCTCGGCCGATAGCCGGATAGGGGGGCGCGGCGGCAGCGCAAAGTCGACGGCTTCCACGGTGGCTCCGGGGCGCACACGGATAGAAGGGGCGATGCGCATCCGATATCCCCACGCGGCGGCCAGTGGGACGTAGCGGCCGGCGGGGACGCCTGTGATCCGATAGCGTCCATCGCCGTCGGTGGCATCGTGATACGTCTCGCCCGTTGCCTCGGCCACCAGCACGATCGCCCCCTCGATCGGCTGGCCCATCGTGTCCATCACTCGCCCCGTTAGCCCTCCTCTCCCCTCCGACGGAACCGTGGGCTTTCCCCAGTGTTGAACGCGCCAGTGGCGGAAACGGAAATCGGCCACGTTGTACGCGCGCTGGCCGGTCGGCGTTTGCAGCGCGAGGAGGCCGGCGAGCGCCAGCACGGCCAACACGATTCCCATCCAGATGCCCCACCGCCTGATCATGTGTCCCTCCGGGGCTTTCTCCCACCCGGGATTATAACATCGGGGAAGGGGTGGACAAGCCGTTCCCCCAGGAGCCGATCGGATTCGCTCGCTTGTGTCCAAATCTCGTAAGAGAATCGTGACGGGAGGGTGATATCGTGGCTGTACGGTAGCCATTGGCGGGATCCCAGCGCCTCTGTGCTCCCGGGGTCCTCGCTCGCATCAGGGGGAGGGGGGCATGCCTGTCGATCGCGATGCGATGTTCCGAGGGCTTGTTGCCTGTTTCGTGCTCGCGGCCGTGCTTATCGTGCCGATCACCGTCGGGACGCCGATGGCGGAGGCGGTTGGCGCCTGTGGCGACATCGTGATCAACGAGGTGAAATTTAAGCAGACCTCCACGAACGATCCCAATTACATCGGCGAGGATGAATGGGTGGAGCTCTTCGTGGTCCGCGCCATTGACGAGCCCACCACGATCACCGTAGATGATTTGGAGACGAGCACCTCCGGTCGGTTCCGCCTCACGTTCACGGTGAACAGCGCATCCGCAAACTCGTACATCATCGTGCACGATAACGAGTCGGCAAGTACCAGCGAGCCACTGCCTCCTCAGGCGACGGACGTACAGGAGTTCTTCGGGGCCGGCACCGATGCGGGCCTTCACCTCAACGACTCGGGAGACAACATCGTGCTCTTGATCGAGGGACAGGCCTGCGAGGAGGTTCATTGGGGTACTCGTGGATCAGGCTCCAATAGCAACCCGAATCCACCCGCGATCGTGTATGCCTTCGGATCGACGACCAACATTGGGGCGGGGGAAAGCATCCAGCGAAGCCCCAATGGGACTGGGGGGAACTGGTATCAGGCCGGGACGGGCGCCCCTGAGGTGGGGTATCCGACCACCATGGGATTCGACAACAACGCGGGTGTCGCCACGGCGGTGATCCTGCAGTCGCTCAGCGCCCATAGTGGCAATGGGGCCTGGGCTTACCCTCTGGTGGGGATCGCTTTCGCCCTCACGCTGGCCGTGGCCGGCAGGCGTCGGTGCTGACGCTTACATCTACCTCCCATCAGGGGTTTCAGGACCTCGGGGGACGCAGCGCTGCGTCCCCCGACCCCTTTTTATCCCTCGGCGGTCATCTCCACAGCCATGCGATAGATCTCCCGGCGCGAGCGCCCGGTGAGCTTGCTCAGAGCGCGAGCGGCTGTGGATGGGGATACGCCCTCGTTCAGCAGGGTGGCCAACGCCGCCCGGACGCGTTCGTCCGGCCACGTCTGCTCGGCTGTCTCCTGAGGGGCTCCCCCGATGACCAAAGTGAACTCACCCCGTGGCTCCTCCGCCTCGAAATGCGCCAGCGCCTCCGTCACCCGACCTCGAAACACGGACTCGAAGCGTTTCGTCAGCTCCTCAGCGACGGCGATGGGGCGATCGCCGAGCACCTCGGCGATATCCGCCAGGGATTGGCGCAGCCGGTGGGGGGCCTCATAGGCCACCAGGGTGCCCGGCTCCGTTGCTACAGACTGCAGCAGCCTGCGGCGCTCCGTCCCTCGCCGGGGGAGGAATCCCAGGAACAGAAAGCGATCTGTGGGGAGTCCGGAGATCACCAGCGCTGTCACGGCGGCCACAGGCCCAGGCACGGGAGTGACCTCATGGCCTGCCGCCAATGCGGCCTGGATCAGCTCGTACCCCGGATCGGACAGACCGGGCATCCCGGCCTCCGAGATCAGGGCTACATCCCCCTCATCCAGGGCGCGCAGAATCCGGTCCAGCTTGGCCAGCTTGTTATGCTCGAAATAGCTGGTGACCGGCGTGTGGATATCGAAGCGGGTGAGGAGCACGCGAGCCGTGCGTGTGTCCTCGGCGGCGATCAGGTTCACCTCTCGCAGGACGCGTACCGCCCGAAAGGTCATATCCTCTAAGTTGCCGATGGGTGTGCCCACTACGTACAGGGTCCCCACGTCTTATCCCCTTATGCCGCTCGGCGATCGGTTATGGGAAGGGACCGCCGACCAGCACGTAATCCCTTCGGCCGTCGGTGATGCGTGGCTCCGGCCACACGCCACTCCCGGGATCCGCTCCCATGTCCGGGAGCTGTTCCCGGATGCGTAGGACCACTTCCTCCAACGCGGCATCCCGGTCGTCCGGGTCGAGCCCCGGATAACGTCCCAGCCGCCAGTTGGTCAGCTCCAACCTCACCAATTCCAGCTCTACCTCGTCAGCTTCCAGGGGGTTGACGAGCTTGGCGGCTTGGTGGCGGAGCAGGATGAAGAGGCTGTTCTGGGCGATGGCCAGCGCCTCCTCGATTTCCGGCTCGCTGCCCTCCCACTCGGATACCAGCTGGATCCCAAAGTGGCCGCGCGCCGCCTGGAGCTTGACCAGAAGCCAGGCGACCTGCTCGGCGAGGAGGGTGACCCGCTGCCCGGCGGTGAGCTTTCCCGCCTGGGAGAGCTCCGTGTACCAGGTCACACGAGCCTGCTCTTCCCGTCGCAGGAACTCGGCGAGATCGGCGCGCTCCGGCCCCACGTCTCCTCCCTCCAGTGCGATCCATTGGTTGATCAGAGTGAGGGCGCGCCGTTGTCGTTCCAGCCGAAGACGCTCTAGATCGGGGTTCAGCGGCAGCGGGGCTGCCAGGGATGCGGCCATAGATCGCCGTGGCGTCTGCTGAGGGCGTAGATCCACATCCTCGCTCACGCGCATGCGTAACCGGTTCGCCTCCTTGGGGCCCTCGATCTCGGCCACCAGGCGCGTCAGCCGCTCCAGGGCCTGTCGCCGTTGTACGGGCTGAAGGAGCGCACTGTAGCGGATCAGCGTCTCCGCCTGCTCCAGGCTCAGGGACAGCCCTACCTCGTCGCCGACAGTGAAACGGCCACGTGCGGCCGACAGTGACAGATCGAATCGGACGATGTCCGCCATGTCCGGGCCGAGGGCGGCCAGATCATGGGCGATCTGGAAGCAGAGGGAGGCATCTTCCCGTCTGTCCATCTCGATGAAGCGCTCTCCCACCAACTCCAGCAGGCCGCCGCGGGTGGCGTTGTCCAGGTCGGTCGCATAGATGACGATGGCGAAAGCGGTATCCGGCTCTCCGGCCTCTAGGGCCTTCCGGGCCGCCGCGTCGGAGGGGATTCCGGCCAGGGGCAGAAGCGCCAGATCGGGGCGTATTCGTTTCGCATCGATGACCTGGATCGGGTCTCTCCAGCCATGTATGGTGGCCGTCCGGTGGGCCAGATAGGCATACGCTACCAGGGATACGACTCCTGTGAGGAACAGGAAGATCGCCCCAGCAATGGAAAGGATCAGCAGCCATTTGCGAGCATGGTCGATGCGTCTCAGCATCCGGAAACCTCAGCGGCGATGACGTCAGAGAGCATGATGCAGTATACCATAGCGCGGAAAGGGGTGTCTATTCCAGGCAGGGTAGGGCTTGTATCCGGAGCGGGCCTTCCCTTCGCGAGCGTGGATCCGTTGGAGATGCAGGCCCTCGTTTGCTTGTCATTCATGCGTTCCTTTGCTATACTTGCGAGAAGGGGCGGCGTGTCGCCCCTTTGATCTGTATTAGGAGGGGTGATCTTATGCCCGAGCTGCCGGCCGGCATGCTCCGGCGCCTCTATCAAAAGGGGAGCTTGCGAAACGTCGAGGATGGCTTCGAGTTCGCTCTGCTGAATACGCTGGCGCCGGGTACGATCATCGGGTTGGGGCCGGTGGAGGTGGATGGGCAGGTGTTCCCGCCTGAGCAGATCACCGTGCTCACAGGGAGGTCGGAGCGCTCGGCGCAGCGGGTGAGCGAGCAGGGGCCGGTGATGTTTCCTGTGAACGGGGTGATTCGCCTGCGGGTGACAGGGGATCCTTTGTCACCGGGCCGACATGTCCTGGTCATCAGCGCAAAGCTGAAGGAGATTGGGGCGCTTCAAATCGAGATAGAGGATCATCTGGTTGCTGACAGGTGAGTCGTTGACATCTTTGGCAGCATATGATACACTTTGCGCGACAATAGCATAACTGGCTGGATGAACGGCGCGAGAGAGAATCCCGTTTGCAAGGGATCGCCGAAGGGGCATGGTCGGACCTGGACCGGGGGGGCTGACGAAACTCTCAGGCAAAAGGATCGCGCCGGGACAGCACTCTGGAGAGTCGTCGCAGGCGGATCTGTGACGCACCGAAGGGGCTAACCCGTCACGTGACGGGGAATCTCTCAGGTACAGGACAGAGGGAGACCGGGTGGCACCCACTCGCGTCTCCCTTTTCGTTTGGGATTCCGGTGAGGCGCGCGAGGGAGTGGGGGATCGCATGGGGGACGATGCCCCGGAACACGGTAGCGGGAGTGGCGAAGGATGGCGGATCAGGCGCTGAAACGAACGCGGTTGTATGACTGGCATGTGCGGGCCGGAGCTCGCATGGTGGCGTTCGCCGGATGGGAGATGCCTGTACAGTATCCCACAGGGCCCATCGAGGAGCACAAACGGGTACGCTCCTCGGCGGGCCTTTTCGATATCGATCACATGGGGCAATTCCGGATGAGCGGCCCGAATGCGGAGGCTTTCCTGCAGAGGATGCAGACGTGGGACGTAAGCCGGACGGCCGTTCACCAGGCCCACTATGGCCTGATGTGCTACGATGATGGCGGCGTCGTGGATGACGTCTTCCTCTACCATCTGCCGGATCACTGGCTCGTGGTCGTCAATGCCGCCAATCGGGAGAAGGATCTGGCCTGGTTGCAGGCGCATGTGGGAGATGCCGACGTGACGTTGCGGGACGTCTCCGAGGAGACGTACATGATCGCCCTGCAGGGGCCGAAGGCCCAGGCGATCCTGCAGCGGGTGACGGATGTGGATCTGAGCCAACTGCCGTTCCACGGCGTCATCGAGGGGACCGTGGCCGGAGTGCCGGCGGTCGTAGGGGCCACGGGATACACGGGCGAGTACGGTTATGAGCTCTTCTTCACGGCGGACGAGGCCGTACATGTGTGGGAGGCGCTGCTGGAGGCGGGGGAGCCGGACGGGCTCATCCCCTGCGGCCTGGCCGCCCGGGATACCTTGCGGGCGGAGGCGTGCCTGCCCCTTTACGGGCACGAGATCCACTCCGAGATCGATCCGATCAGCGCCGGGCTGCGGTTTGCCGTGCGCTTCGACAAGGGGAATTTCCTGGGCCGGGATGCCCTGCTCAAGGTGCACCTGGAGGGGCCGGAATACCGGCTCGTCGCGTTCGAGATGGTGGAGAGGGGGGTGCCCCGGCAGGGATATGAGGTGGTGGCCAACGGCATATCCGTGGGAGAGGTGACTACCGGCCTGTACAGTCCCACCACCGATCGGTATGTGGGGATGGCCTATGTGCCGACGGAATTTGCGGCTGTCGGGACCGAGCTGTCCATCATCATCCGGGATCGACCCCGTGCCGCCCGGGTGGTACGTCGGCCGTTCTACGTGCCCGCCTATCGAAGAAGATAACCCTCCCCCCAATCCCCAACACGCAACACGCAACACGCAACACGCAATACGCAACACGCAATACGCAACACGTAACACGTAACACGCAAAAGGAGGCGAAGATGGATTACAAGTTCGACCCTACCGTGCGATATGGCAAGACCCATGAGTGGGCCCGTGTGGAGGGGGACGAGGTGGTCGTGGGGATCAGCGATTACGCCCAGGACGCCTTGTCCGATGTCGTCTATGTGGAGTTGCCGGAAGTGGGGACCACGGTGAAGCAGGGGGAGCCCTGTGCGGTGGTGGAGTCGGTGAAGGCGGCCGAGGACGTGTATTCGCCCGTGACGGGCGAGGTGGTCGCCGTCAACGAGGCATTGGCGGACACGCCGGAGCTGGTGAACGAGGATCCATATGGCAAGGCCTGGTTCTTCCGAGTCAAGATGGCGGACCCGAGTGAGCTGGACAACTTGATGGATGCCGAGGCATACAAGGCGTACCTGGAGAGCGAGGCGCATTGATCCGGGCACGGAGCGTGGAAGCCCGGATGTGGAACGCAAAGAAGCGCGAGGTGATGTGGAGATGAACTACATACCCAATTCGGACGCGGATCGGGCGGCGATGTTGGAGGTCATCGGCGTGCAGAGCGTTGATGACCTCTTCCGTGATGTGCCGGCCGAATATCGCTATCCCAAGCTGGATCTGCCCGCGCCCGTCTCCGAGATGGAGGTCTTGCAAGAGTTACAGGCTCTCAGCGAGGAGAACATAGATCTGGATCATGTCGCATGTTTCCTGGGCGCTGGTGCCTATCGCCATTTCATCCCCAGCGTGGTGGACTTCGTCCTGTCCCGTTCGGAGTTCTACACGGCCTACACGCCCTATCAGCCGGAGATCAGCCAGGGTACCCTGCAGGCCGCATTCGAGTATCAAACCATGATCTGCGAGCTGACGGGCATGGATGTCTCCAACGCCTCCCACTACGACGGGGCCACGTCCACGGCCGAGGCGGTCATTATGGCGTTGAATGTGCACCGCCATCGGCGCCGCAAGGTAGTGCTGTCCCCGGCCGTGCACCCTCAGTATCGGGAGGTGGTTCGTACCTACACGCAAGGAATGGGGCTGACCATCGTCGGCGATGACGGGGTGGGCAATGGCCCGGAAGACCTGGCGGCACTGTGCGATGAGGATACGGCCTGCGTCGTCGTCCAGTATCCCGACTTCTTCGGGCGTGTGTTGCATCCCGACCGTCTGCGAGCGCTGGCGGAGGACGTGCATGCGCGTGGGGCATTGCTGGTCGTCGTGGCCAATCCCATCGCCCTGGGGCTGTTGCAGCCGCCCGGCGCTTGCGGGGCGGACATCGTCGTAGGCGAGGGGCAGGCCCTGGGCAATCCGCTCAGCTTCGGCGGCCCATATCTGGGTTTCTTCGCCTGTCGACAGGAGCATGTGCGCCGCTCCAGCGGCCGCATCGTGGGTGAGACGGTGGACGCCGAGGGGCGGAGAGGCTATGTGCTCACCCTGAACACCCGGGAGCAGCATATCCGCCGCGCGAGGGCGACGTCGAACATCTGCACCAACCAGGCGTTGAACGCGCTGGCGGCCGCCGTGTACATGTCCGCCTTGGGGCGCCAGGGGCTGCGGCGCGTGGCCGAGCTGTGTTATCACAAGGCGCACTACGCCGCCGCTCAGATCTCGGCATTGCCCGGCTATTCCCTCTGGTCCCAAGACTTCTTCCACGAGTTCGTCGTGCGATGCCCGAAGCCCATCGAGGAGATCAACCGTTACCTCCTGGAGGAGTGGGGCATCATCGGCGGCTACGATTTGGGGCGGGATTATCCGGAGCTGGCTGGACACATGCTGGTGTGCGTGACCGAGGTGAACACGCGAGACGACATCGATGATCTGGTGGAGGCGCTGCGCGAGGTGGCGGAGCAGGAGGGGGAACGATGACGGAACCGTTGATCTTCGAGATCTCTTCGCCGGGGCGGATCGGCGCGTCGCTTCCGGACCTGGACGTGCCGGAGGCCGAGGTGCCGGCCGGATGGGCCCGTGACGACCTGCCCCTGCCGGAGGTCGCCGAGGTGGATGTCGTCCGCCATTTCGTGCGTCTCTCCCAGATGAACTACGGCGTGGATGTGGGCTTCTACCCGCTGGGATCGTGCACCATGAAGTACAATCCCAAGATCAACGAGGTGGCGGCCCGGCTGCCTGGCTTCGCCCACGTCCATCCGCTGCAGGCCCCGGACACCGTCCAGGGGGCCATGGCGCTGATGCACGAGCTCCAGCGCTTCCTGGCCGAGATCGGCGGGTTCGCCGCCGTGACGTTGCAGCCCTCGGCGGGGGCGCACGGTGAGCTCACCGGCGTCCTCATGATGCGCAAGTACCTGTACGATCGAGGGGAGACCCAGCGCACGAAGATCCTGGTGCCGGACTCGGCTCACGGCACGAACCCGGCCTCGACGACCATGTCGGGCCTGGAGGTGATCGAGATCCCGTCCGACGACCGGGGCAACGTGGATCTGGAGGCGTTGAAGGCGCACCTGGACGACAGGGTGGTGGGGCTGATGCTGACGAATCCCAACACGCTGGGCCTGTTCGACGAGCACCTGTTGGAGATCACCCGGCTGGTGCACGAGGCGGGCGGCCTGGTCTACGGCGACGGCGCCAACTTCAACGCCATCCTGGGGATCTGTAAGCCAGGGGAGATGGGCTTCGACGTCCTGCACTATAATTTACATAAAACTTTCTCCACGCCGCACGGCGGCGGCGGTCCCGGCTCCGGCCCCGTGGGGGTCTCCGAGGAGTTGGCCCCGTACCTGCCCGGTCCCATCGTCGATCAGGAGATGACGGACGATGGCCCCAGGTACGTGTGGCGCATGCCGGAGCGCAGCATCGGCCGGGTCAAGAGCTTCTGGGGAAACTTCGGCGTGATGGTGCGGGCGTACACGTACATCCGCATGTTGGGGGCGGAGGGGCTGCGGGCGGTGGCCGAGAACGCCGTCATCAACGCCAATTACCTGGAGGCCCGGCTGAAGCACGTCTACCCGGTGCCGTACAGCCATCGCACGTGCATGCATGAGTTCGTGGCCCAGGGGAAGATCGAGGGGGCGCCGGATGTGCGGGCGTTGGACATCTCCAAGCGGCTCATCGACTACGGCTTCCACCCGCCGACGATGTATTTCCCGCTCATCGTGCGCGAGGCGCTCATGATCGAGCCCACGGAGACGGAGAGCAAGGACATGTTGGATGCCTTCGTGGATGCCATGCTCAAGATCGCCGAGGAGGCCCGCACCGATCCGGAGCTATTGCACACAGCGCCGCACAACGCGCCGGTGCGCCGTCTGGACGAGGTGCGTGCCGCCCGCCATCCCGTGCTGCGGTATCGTAAGCGAGAGCCCCGGCTCTGAAACGAGGTAGGGGCGAAGCATTCCACTCATGATGCCTCTCGGAGAGGGATACTGCATCTGGGCGGGTCCTCTCTGTGCGCGCCAATTTGCGGGGAATGCCTCGCCCCTACCCCAGCGCCTCCAGGATCTTGCGCACGATCAGGGCGTCGATGCGATCCAACCCCTCCGTCAGCGCCCACACGTCCCGCTCGCCCGCCCAGATACGGCGGATGGGGTCTTCCAGCCTGTAGCCGCCCTCGGTCAGTTGCGGGAATGCTGCTTCTACCGCCGCTTTCGCCTCTTCATTGCCCTGGGCGGCCGCCACCACCGCCTGCACCACCGGGCCGAACTGCCGCTGCAGCCGCGCCCAGGAGCCGGGAAATGCGGCGAACGCCTCCTGCTCCTTGCGCCGCCAGGCCCGGGCCGCGGCCGCGTCCCCCTTACGCTCCGCGATCTCAGCCAGGATGGCGTAAGGTGCCCAGATTTCCAGAGATGGATCGTTCAGGGATTCCATGATGGCCACGGCCTTCCGCGCGTACTCCTCCGCCGCGGCCAGGTTCGGCCGCGGGCCGTAGGGGGAATCGTAGGACGTCAGCAGCAGGTCGGCGAGGTTGTTGTAGTCCCTGGCGACTTCTTTGGCATTGCCGATTTCTTCATCCATTTCGATCGCCCGGCGGTACCAGCGCTCCGCCTCGGCCGGCCGCCCCGCACCCTCCGCTACGATGGCCAGTTGGTTGCAGGTCTTCGTCGCATTCGCCTTGTCGTCGATACGTTCCCATATGTGAAGTGCCTCGCGGTAACAGTGCTCCGCCTCGGCCCAGTCCCGCCCCTCCTCCGCCACCCTGCCCAACTGGTGCCAGGCAATGGCCTGGCTGCGTTCCTCGCCCAGCGCCCGGAAGCGTGTCAGCGCCTCGCGGTAGCGCCGCCGCGCCTCGGCCAGGTCCCCCTGCAGCATCGCCAGGGTGCCCAGTTGGCCCTGAACAACGGCGATGCCCCGTTCTTCGCCACCGAGTTCCTGCTTGATTGCCAGCGATGCCTCATACTCCGCCCGGGCCTCGGCATAGCGCCCCTGGTCGCGCAGCACGTCCGCCAGGTCGGTGTGGACAATGCCAGTCTCTCGCCGCACCTGGTCCGTCTGCTCCAGCGCTGCCAGAGCTGCTAGTTTCTGCCGGTACACCGCCTCGGCCTCGCCCGCCCGGCCCTGGGCTGCCAGGCTGCGGCCCAGGCGTCCCAGGGTCAGGCAGCGATCGTAGCCCGTATCATAGTCCGCGCCCGCGTCCATGAGCGCCAGCAGGCGGCGAAACACCCCCTCCGCCTCCCGCGCCTGCCCCCGGCTTCGTAGCATCTCCCCCCGCTGGCTTTCCAGCAGGAACTCCGCCTTCGTCAAGAGCCCCTCGTTGCCCCGTCGCCTCGTCGCCTCGTTCCTCACCCTCTCCATCATCACATCCCGCTCCCGCCAGCGCCCGAACAGGTCCAGGAAGTAGGCAATATCGTCGGCCAGGTCCACCGCCGCGTCCCAATCGTGGGCGGCCAGGTGCAGGTCCAGCGCCCGGCGCAGATTGGGCAGCTCCCGCACGGCGATGGCCCGGGTGGGGATAGGGTCCCGGTTGTCGGCGTGGTAGAGGTAGGTTGCCACCGCGTGGTATCGCTTCCGGAATCGTTCTTCCAGGTCGGCCCGCCGCTGAGGATCTAGCAGTCGCGCCAGGTGGGGCGCCAGGGTGGGGTGGAAGTGAGTGTAAGGATATTGAATACCGGGCAGGTGTTCAAGCGTAATCAGGCTTGCCTGCCTCAGCTCCTCCCGAGCAATTCGCCACAAATCTTCATCAAATTCGGTGACGGCCAGTAGATCGTCCTCCATGGCCCGCCCCTGAAATACGGCCAGCGCGGGCAGCAGGGCCCGGGTCTCCTGGCCCAGGCGGCGCAGGGAAAAATCCAGGCTCAGCGTCAGGGACTCGTTGCGCTCCGCGGCCTTGCCCTCCACGAAGCCGGGCAGCATGGCCTCGAACTCGGCGATCAGCTTCCCCACATCGCGTCCGATCTCGGGGTCGGCCAGGTGGGGCAGCACCAGTTGCAGGGACAAGGGATGGCCGCCCAGGAAGCGCAGCAGGTCCTCCAGTTCTCGCCGCGGGGGCCGTTTGATGCCCCGATCCGCCAGGATCTGCCCGGCCAGCTCCAACGCCTCGGCCGGGACCAGGCCGGACAGGGGCAGGTAGGCGGTGGTCGCGCCCGGTTCGAAGGCCGGGTGGCCAAAGTCGGTGTCCCGGGTGGTGATCAGCAGGCGGCTGCCGCCCTGCCCGGCCCAGGTCGCGCCCGCGTCCAGCAGGGCCTTCAGCTCCTCTGGGGGCAACGCCGCGTCGCCCCGGGGCAAAATGGTCTCGAAGTTGTCCCACACCACCAGAGTGGGCTCCGCCGCCAGCGCCTTTGCAATGGCCTGCACCGGATCGCCCTGGTGGATGGTGAAATCCGGGCTCACCAGGGCGTTGCCCAGCTCGCTCAGGGCCAGCTCCAGGCCGCCGCCCCGCTCCAGTGAGAGGAAGACGGCCTGACGGAAGAGGCCGGTGCGCACGAACCAGGCCGCAGCCTCGGTGGCCAGCGCCGTCTTGCCCTGTCCGCCAAAGCCGTGCAGCACCACGACGCGTCGCGTCGCGAAGGTCCGCTCCAGTGTCAACAGCTCCCGGGCCCGACCGTGGAAGCCATGCCGGGGCTTCGGCGGGAAGCCGCCGCGGGCGGGCTGGCGGGGGATGGGATCGGCCGCGATCACCTGTTGCGGCAGGGCGGTCAGGGGCGCGGCCGCAAAGGGTGCGGGGTCGGCCTGCTGCTGGTAGAGCACGGGCAGGAACCAGTCGTGGAGATGGATGATGTCCTCCCGATCGCTGGCGGGGCGGTAGATGCGGTGGCGTTCCGTGTCGGCCAGCAGATCGAAGCGGGCTCGATCCAATGCCTGGCCGATGGTGCGGCCCCGGGCCAGCTCCCGGTAGAAGACGTCAGTGAGACGGCGGGTGGTCTCCACCAGCACGCTGTAGTTCATGGCCAGCACGCTGCCCACGCCCGATTGGATCAGGCGGGCAGCCACGCTGCTGAAGGCGTTGAGGTCGCCCGCCTCGCCCGTCTGGCAGGCGTCCAGCACCATCAGGGGAATGCGGGCCTGGTTGAGCAGGGTGCCCAGGCGGTTGGCGTTCACCGGATCGGGTTGGTGGTCGGGGTCCTCAAAGAGCAGGTAGCCCAGGCCGATGTTGGGATCATAGACGCCGTGGCCGTCGAAGTGGACCACGTGCACCGGCGGTTTGTCGGGGTCGGACAGGCGCTCGGCCAGCGCCTTGAGCGTGGGCGGGCGCAGGAATTCGACCTGGGCCTGATCGCCCAGGGGGGCCAGCGCGTCCAGCAGGGCCACGGCGCTCGAGCGGGGGTCGATGAAGCCCACGCCCTCAGGTCGGCTGATCACCATGAGCACACGCAGGGGCAGGTCGAACTGCACGGGCTGAGCCCGTTTCACCTTGTGCAACCGTCGCCGCACCACGATGGGCGGGCTGGCGTTGAACACGTGGCCATCCTCGTCCGCCAGCAGCTCCCAGGGCAGACGCAGCACGCGCGGCTCCACCGCATCGATGGTGAGCAGTTTGGGGTCATCCGCCGCGTCTAGGAACTGCTGGGCCACGCGCATCGCGTCGGCGTGGCCGAACAGGCTCTGCCACAGGCGGCGGCCCATGTCCTCCAGTCGGCTCTCCAGCTTCTGGGCGCGGGCATAGTCGGGGCCGGTGGGCCAGCGCCAGTACAGTTCCAGGTACCAGCGCAGTTCCGCCAGCTCCTTGTCCGTCAGGGGGGTGATGAAGGGCGCCGGCTCGCTGTCGAGATATAATTCCTGGCAGTGCAGGCTGCAGGTGATGGGGGACTCGGGGTCTTTGGTGTCGGATTGGAAGCGGGCGATGAGCTCCATGGGGACACCTCCGAGGGACAACATGATTGCTGAGGGTGACTGGCCGACTGTTCCTACAAGAGCGTTTTCAATGTCTCCGGGTCGGCTTTGGTCAGTTCGACGCGAGTTCCGTCGGGCCGGATGATGACTATGTCGGGGTGGGAGCCAGGCATGGGATGCTGTCGTGCCCGCCAATCCTGGTAGAAACGATACAGGATGTCCACTGCCTGCAACATGGCCGCGGATACGGTGATGACGACCATCGCGTCTATGCCCTTGGTTACGGTCTGGGATATCACCTGGGCCTGGGCCGTGCCGGCCAGCATGCGTTGCAGCGTTTGGGCGTCGGACGTCGCGTTTGGACCCCTCAGTTCAATCTGAAATTCGAGCATGGTGGTGCTCCTGAAGTATGTATGACGCACTTATTTTGAGTATATCATCGGCAATCATGTCTGCCAAGCGAAGTTTGTGCAAACGGTGGTGTCTCTCTTCCGTAAGAGAGAACCCGGTTCTGAAAGTAAGGGCGAGGCATTCCCTGTAAATTGGCGTGTTCAGAGGGGGTCCGGCGGATGCGACATCTCGTTCTGAGAAGCATCACGGGCGGAATGCCTCGCCCCTACCCCAGCGTTTCCAGGGTCTTGCGCACAGTGCGAGCGTCCGTAACGAAAGAACCCCGGCCTCTCCAAGAAGCCGGGGTTCTGAAGGCGTGCGAAGCCTGCGTCAATGTTCCGGTGGGAGCACGTAGATGCAATCCTCCAGCAGGCCGACGGAGACCTGGCTGCCCTCCGGGTAGATGGTCACCTGACGGGGATCGTACTCCACCGCCGTGATGAGCTGGCCCGCCACCTCGACATCGTACTCCACCTGGCCGCCCAGGTAGGAGGCCCGGCGGACGATGCCCCGGTAGTGGCCTCCCTCCTCCTGCACCCGGATGGCCTCCGGGCGGACCACCAACGTGACCTCCGTCCCAACCGGCGGCGTGTGCTCCACCTTGGGCACGTGTAGCGTCCTCCCCAGCACGTCCAGGCTCACCTGCCCGTCCTCAATTCCCGTCACCCGGCCGCGCATGAAGTTGGTACGGCCGATGAAGTCGGCCACGAAGGCGGTGGCCGGCTGGCGGTAGATCACCTGCGGCGACCCGATCTGCTCGATCCTCCCCTCGTTCATCACCACGATGCGGTCCGAGAGCGTCATCGCCTCGATCTGATCGTGGGTCACGTACACGCTGGTGATCCCCAGCGTCTTCTGGATGCGGCGGAGCTCCGTGCGCATCTGCTCGCGCAGCTTGGCGTCCAGGTTGGAGAGCGGCTCGTCCAACAGCAGGACCTTGGGCTCCATGACCAGGGCTCGGGCCAGGGCCACGCGCTGCTGTTGCCCGCCCGAGAGCTGGTTGGGTGCCCGGTTCTCCAGGCCCGTCAGCTCGGTCAGCTCCAGCACCTGCGCCACCTTCTGCTCGATCTCGCTCCGGCTCAGCTTCTTGATCTTCAACCCGTAGGCGATGTTCTCGAAGACGCTGAGGTGCGGGAAGATCGCGTAGCTCTGGAACACCATGGCCATGTCGCGCTGGTTGGGCGGCAGATCGTTGATCTCCTTCCCGTCCAGGATGATCTGCCCCTTGGTCGGGAACTCAAATCCTGCGATGAGGCGCAGGGTCGTCGTCTTCCCACAGCCTGAGGGACCCAGCAGGGTGATGAATTCCCCCTGCTCGATCTCGATGTTCACGTCGTTGACGGCGACAACCTCTCTCTCTCCGCCGCGCCCGGCGAAGACCTTGCTCAGATTGATTAACCGCAGATACACGCTCATCCTCCACCGATGGTCAAGTCTACGCCTTCCTCGGCTGCGAAGGCCCGCCCGACCAGCAGGTACGTCAGCCCGATGGCGACCAGTACGATAAAGATCAGGATCATCGAGTAGGCGGCGGCCGTACTCATGCCTCCCTGCTCCACCTCGCTCAGGATCCACACGGTCAGGATCGGCCACTCGGCCGTGGTCAGGAAGATGATAGCCGAAAGGCTGGTCATATGGCGGGCGAAGGCGAAGATGAGCCCGGCGATGAACGCGGGCAGGATCAAAGGCATGGTGATGTGTCGGAAGGTGTATTGGGCGTCGGCGCCCAGGCTGGTGGACGCCTCCTCGATGGCCGGGTCGATCTGCTGGAGCGCCGCGACGCCGGCGCGCACCGAGGCCGGCAGGCTACGCACCGCATATGCCGCGATCACGATGTACGGCGTGCCCACCAGCGCCAGCGGTTTCCCGACGAAGGTGAGCGCCGCGCTGAGCGCGAGGAACGACAGCGCGACCCATTGTCTCGCCCCCTCTCGGACGCGAGAGATCGCGTAGATGCCCAGCGCCAGCGAGGTGAAGCCCAGCATGGCCATGGTCGGGCGGGTGAACACCCGGATAGCGGTGCTCGTTCGCGTGATGATCTTGGGCCAGGTGGTCCCGGGAAGCGTGCGGCCCCACGCGGCCAGCGGCTGGGTGATGAGGGGGCTCAGGTTGTATATGGCCAGGAGCGCCGCCATGATGAGCGGCGCCAGCATGGCGCTCCGGCGTCGCTCAGGGGGCGCCCAGCGCGCCGCCGCGGCGGCGATCCCCAGGAAGGCCGCCATCAGCAGGTAGCGCCAGGCGTCCTCGTACAGGTAGATGCCGGGAAGCCACGTCAGCCCATAGCCGATCAGCGAGCCCACGGCCAGGATGGCGAGCCGCCGGCGCCAATCGGGGACGGTGTTGGCGACCAGGTAACCGGCCAGCATGGCGTAGATCAGCACAACCACCACGATGGGCGCCTTGATGAAGGCGATGATGTAGCCGATGCCCAGGATCGTGCCCGGGACGGCGCCGCCCAAATTGGAGACGAAATCCAGAGCCTGCTTGCCCGAGAAGGCCTTCCGTACGACCAGGAAGGCGATCACCATTCCGGCGATCCCGGCGATGGGGGTGGCCACGGCAGACAGGAACGTGGTGGAGAGGATCGCGTTCAGGCCACGTCCCAGGGCGTCGCCGTAGTGGCTGAGGTCCAGGCTGTAATCAATGCCCCATAGCCGGGTGATGGAGCCGACGAAGATGGAGAGGTAGAGCATGAGGATCAGCAGCAGCATCAGGGTGGCCACTATGATGAAACTCCATCGGATGACCGGCTCCTTGACCTGGAGCTGACCGCCGGTGGGCTTACCGGTGACGGCGATGTAGGAGCGACGGCTGACGTAGTAGCGCTGGAGCAGGAACACGGTCAGCGTGGGGATCAGCAGCACCAGGGAGAGCGCTGCGCCCTTCTGTTGGTCATACTGGCCGTTGATGGCCAGGAAGATCTCCACGGAGAGCACGGTGGTGTTGCCCCCCAGGAGCAGCGGGTTGCCCAGGTCGGCCAGGGATTCCACGAAGAGGAGCAGGAAGGATCCGGCCAGGCCGGGGATCAACAGCGGCAGGGTGACGGTGCGGAAGATGTGGAACTTGCTGGCCCCCAGGCTCAGCGCCGCCTCCTCCACCGACGGATCGAGGCGTTCCAGCATCGCCCGGATGATCAGGTAGGCCACCGAGAAGTAAGTCACGATCTGGACGAAGACCAGGCCGTCCAGCCCGTACACGTCGTTGGCCCCGGGGCCGAATCGCATTCCCAATAATTGCTTGGTGATAAGGCCGTTCCGCCCGAAGAGGAGCACCGTCGCGATGGCGATGGCAAAGGGCGGGGAGATGGTCGGCAGCAACGTCAGGACGTGCAGCAGCCGGGGGAAGGGCACGTTGCAGCGTACGATCGTGTAGGCGAAGATGAACCCCAGTGCCGTGCCCCCGGTGGCCGTCATTAGACCCATGATCATGGTGTCCCGCAGCACCTGAAGGTTATGCGCCTGATAATAGGGATCGAAGTATTGGGCGAAGTACTTCATGCTGAACTCGCCGCTGACCGGGTCGAAGAAGCCCTGCCAGGCGACGCGCAGGAGCGGGTAGGCGACGAATAGGAAGACGAAAATGCCTACCCCCATCAATCCCATGGCCAGGACGGGGTCCTGGCCGATCATCTTCAGCTCACGATAACGTCGCCGCAGGCCCATGCGCCAGCCGCGCGCGCTGACCTCTGCGGCGGTGGGTTGGATGGCGATCTCGCTCATAGGAATTCGCTTTCGGAGTGAGGTGATGGATCGGCCGTGCAGTGCCGATGAGAGCAGTAAGGGGGCGAGTCGGCGACCCGCCCCCATTTCCTGTCGCTTGGCCGCCGATTACTTCTTCAAGTTCTCGGCTCCGGCGATCTCGTTGGTGAACTTGTCGATGAACTCCTTCTTGTGCTCGCCGCACCACTGGAAGTCATAGTCGATGAGCTTGACTTCCAGCAGCTCCGGCCGGGAGGCCTTGGCGCCCTTCACCGTGGGAGCCTGGTAGGCGTGGTACTTGGGGCCGAGCTCCTGGGTCTCGGGCTCCAGCGCCCAGTCGAACCACTTCTTGGCCGCATCCAGGTGCTTGGCGCCCTTGATGATGCCCATGCCACCGATCTCGTAGCCGGTGCCCTCCTCGGGGAAGGTCAACACCAGCGGCGCTCCCTTCTCGATCTCGGCCACGATGTCGTGGGAGAAGACGATGCCGACGGCTGCCTCACCCTGTCCGACGAACTTGGCGGGCGCTGCGCCGCTCTTGGTGAACTGCAGCACCTGGCCGGCGTACTTCTTCAGGAACTCCCAGCCCTCCTCCTCGCCCTTAATCTGCAGGATGGTGCACAGGGCGGTGTAGGAGGTGCCGGAGCTGGACGGATGTGCGACCATGAGCTGACCTGTGAACTCGGGCTTCAGCAGATCATCCCAGCTCCGAGGGGGCTCCACGCCGGGGTGCTCCTCCAGCCAGTTCTTATTGGTGGCGAACCCCAGCGAGCCCACGTAGATGCCGACCCAGTAGTTGTCCGGGTCCTTCATGAGCTTGGGATCCTTGATGTTGGCCGCGTTGGGCGACTCGTACGCCTCGAGCAGGCCCTCGTTCTTGGCGGCGATGAAGCTGTCGATGGGGCCACCCCACCAGATATCGAACTGGGGATTGTCCTTCTCGTTGCGCAGCCGCGTCAGCGACTCACCGCTGGACATGCGCACGAAGTTGACGGTGATGTTGGGGTAGCGCTTCTCGAACTCGGCCTTCATGCCCTCGCACCACTCGACCTGCGGGGTGCAGAGAAGGTTCAGCTCGGTGCTCTCCTGCTGCGCTGGCTGCGCTGCCTGGGGGGGCACGCACGCACCCAACAGCAGAACGAGGATCATCATAGGGGTGATCCACATGAGATGGCGACGCATGGTATACCTCCTTAAGCGTAGTGTCCGATTGGCTGTGGAGCGTTCATTTGAATGCTGTCGTCTGTCCGAAGAAGTATGCGCCGTTGCACCTCCTTATCTTTTCTGTTGTGGTCGATGCTGATATCGAGATCGCAACTTCACGAAAGTGAGGGACACCCAAGACGGGGGATGGTCTGGGTGTCGCAGGGTGAGGCAAAAAGATCACGGAGGGTAATCGTGATGACTTCTTCCGTCCTCGATCTTTATTATAGCATGCCTCGGCGGAGAAACGCAATCGCGGCGAGGCCGTTTTAAAGCTCGAAATGCCCTGCCCCGATACGGCGTAAGCAGAATGTTGCAGGCGGGAGGCTGAAAAAGGGGCGTCCCACCAGGGGAGGCCCCTTTCCCACTGGCGATCGCACCCCTGAGGCTACAGGAGCGCCCGAAGCGTCTCGGCGCTCTCGATGATCTCCGCGGTGGGATCGTGATCGCCGGTCTCGATCTCGATGCTCAGCGGGCCATCGTAGCCGACCATCTTCAGCGCCTGGATCACCCCTTCCACGTCCACGACGCCCTTGCCCAGGGCGCAGCATCGGTGGCCGCCGCCCGGCAGGATATCCTTAAAGTGCACGTGGACGATGTGCCCTTGCAGCTCGTAGATGGCCTTCACCGGGTCACCGCCCGCTGCCGCCATGTTCCCCGTGTCCATGGTCACGCCGATCCAGTTCTCGTAGCCCTGGATGGTTTCCAGCAGCTCCTGGGCCGTCCTCTCCGGGTGGTTTTCCACGCCGACCTTGATCCCGTACTTCTGGCACAAGGGGTAGATCTTGCCGGCCATGTCCCGGTCGATCCAATCGGCGATGACGGGTGCCCCCAACACCCGGGCTGCCTGGAAGGTCACCTCGGTGCGGTCCAGGTTCTCCCGGGCGTCGCCCAGGCCGCTGGCGAAGGAGACCACGCTCAACCCCCGGCGCTCGATGATCTGGCGCAGCGTGACGAAATCGACCAGCTTCCACGTCCAGGGCCCGGCGTGCGCTTTCCACACCTCGACGGCGTTCAATCTCGCCGGCTCCAGTCGATCAAGGAGTTCGGCGAACACCTGGGGAGTCGCGTGCTCGGTGGTGGCGCGCTCGGCCTCCCCCCAATTGAACTCGACGCTCGGGTAACTGATGGCATCGCACACATAGCTGGCGCTGACGAACGAGATCTGCATGGGATCCTCCCCCTCCATGTGCTGTTTGCGTTTTGCTGCTTACGCTTCTATTCCTTCTCCATCGCCTCCAGCTCATCGATCATGCCGGAGATGACGTCGAAGCCGCCCTGCCAGAAGGCGGGCGAGGTGATGTCGATCCCTGCCTCGCTCAGCACTTGCTGGGGGCTCGCCGATCCGCCGTAAGCGAGGATCTTCAGATAGGCGGGTTTGAAGGTTTCTCCCTCCTCTTTGTATCGCTGGTACAGGGAGAGCACCAGCAGTTGTCCGAAGCTGTAGGCGTACACATAGAACGGCGTGTGATAGATGTGTGGAATGGAGACCCACTCCCAGCGGAACTCCTCGCTGATCTCCACGGCGTCGCCGAATTGGTCGTGCAGGTTGGCCAGGTAGCGCTCACAGAGCTGATCCGTGGTTCGTCCCTCGGTGACCAGATCGTGGGCCTCACGCTCGAACAAGGCGAAGTAAGCCTGGCGCAGCACGGTGGCGTAGGTGTCGTCCAGGGCGGAGGCCAGCAGATCTCGCCGCACGGCTGCGTCCTTCTCCTCACGCAGCAGCCGGTCCGTCAGCAGCATCTCGCCGAAGACGGAGGCCGTCTCAGCCAGCGGGAGGGATGGGTGGAAGGTGAGGACGGAGTGGTGGCTGGCCAGGGAGGAGTGGATCGCGTGTCCCAGCTCATGGGCCAGCACGGCCACATCCCGGGCCTTGCCGGTGTAGTTGAGCAGGATGTAAGGGGTGACGCCCGGCAGAACACCGTAGGAGAAAGCCCCTCCCTGCTTGCCCGGCCGCACCTGGGCGTCAATGTGACGATCGGTGAAGACCCGTCGGGCGTGCTCTGCCATCTCCGACGAGAACGCCTGGTAGGTGTCGAGCACCAGATCGACCGCCTCACCGTAGTCGTAGCTCTTCTCCGCGCTGACGATGGGGGCGTAGATGTCGTACCGGCGCAGCCGATCCATGCCCAGCCAGCGGGCCTTCAGCCGGAAGTAGCGCTGGAAGACGCCCGCGTTCTCCCGGCATACCCTCAGCAGGGTATCCACGGCGGCGTCCGGGATGTCATTGGCCAGGTTTCGGACGGCGATGGGGGAGGGGAAGTGGCGCAGTTTCAAGTTCTCATTGTGCCAATCCCGCACCCGATAGGCGTAGATCTGTCCCAGCAGGCCGCCCTGTTCCCCGTAGACCCGATATAGCTCCTGATAGGCGGCCGCGCGGACCTCGGGGCGTGGATCCCGGGCGTACACCATCAACTGCTCACGGGTGAGCAGCTTTTTCTCTCCGTCCACCTCCAGCTCGAAGAGGAAGCGGTTCGTGATCATGTCGTAGAGGGTGATGAGCGCGTTGATCCCGTTGACGTCTTTGATGTTGATGATCTGTTCTTCCGGCTCGCTCAGGGTGTAGGGCTTGAAGCGGCGCAGGCTCTCCAGGAAGTAGCGGTAGTCCCCGGCGTGGCGCATGAGGCGCTGAGCCGGCTCGTCGTCCAGCCCCTTCCACCACAGGCTGAAGAACAGGATCCGATTCTGGACATCGGCGCCCAGTTGCTCGATCCGGCTGCGGAAGGCGAGCGCTTGTTGATCCTGGGTGTCCTCGGAGAACCAGAGGTATGCGTAGCCGCCCAGCCGGTGCAGCGCCTGCGAGATCGCCTCATATTGACGGACGATGGCGAGGAAGTCCTCCTCCTCCATGTCGGGGGATAGCCGATCACGTTGCGCTTCCATCTCCTCCACCAGCCGTTCCAGATCGGCGATGACCTCATCGGCGGCCTCAGGCGAGGTGAGCAGGTCGCTCAGATCCCATCGCGTGGATTCGGATACGAGAGGATGCATACGCAATAGCTCCTTCCATGGATTGTGCTGGGGTAAGCTTTCGTGGATTCTATCATGCCCCGCCTCGTCGCTCCGGTCAAGTTTCTGAGAGTGTGTCTGAGAGATGCCGTTGCTTCTGCCGTGGGGAGGCCCGGAGGGGCTCCGCCCCTCCTGAAAAAGCCCTTCTTCTGCCTTCAACCTGCCTGGCCTCGGCCTGGGCCCTTCGGAAAGGGCCGAGAAAGGCAGGTGCAGGCCGGATGGGGACATCCCTGGCTGCGCTGCCGGGGCAGTTGGCTCTCGATGGCGCTCGTGCTATACTGGAGCCAGTTCTCCATTACAGAGGTAAGCTCATGGCGAAGCACATCTATCCACTGACATTCGAGCCGCAGTTTCGGGATTATATCTGGGGCGGCCGCAACCTGGAGGCGTTCGGGCGTAAGCTGCCGCCCGGGATCGTGGCGGAGAGCTGGGAGATCAGCGGTCATTTCTCATCGCCCACTGCGGTGGACGCGGGGCCGTATAAGGGGCGTCTGTTGACGGAGTTGCTGCCCGAGCTGGGGATAGACCTGGTGGGGAGGCGCAATCAGGCGGCGTTGGAGCGAGGGAAGTTCCCCTTGCTCGTCAAGCTGCTGGATGCGAACCAGGATCTCAGCGTGCAGGTGCACCCGGATGACGAGTACGCCCGGGTGCATGAGAACGGTGAGCTCGGGAAGACGGAGATGTGGTACATCCTGCGCGCTAAGCCGGGGGCCCGCCTCATCTACGGTCTGCGTCGCGGTGTGACCCGCGAGGACTTTCTGCGGGCGTTGCAGGAGGGCGATCTGGAGCGCTGCCTGCATTACCTGCCGGTTCGGGAAGGAGACGTGGTCTTCATCCCGACAGGCACGGTGCACGCCCTGCTGGCGGGCCTGGTGGTGGTGGAGATCCAGCAGAATTCGGATGCGACCTATCGTGTGTACGATTGGAACCGGGTGGGGCCGGATGGCAAGCCACGGCCGCTGCACATCGAGAAGGCGATGGATGTGATCGACTTCAACCGGGTGGAGCCCGGTGCGGTGAGGCCAGAGCCGGTGGAGGTGCGGGATGGCTTCCGGCGTGAGGTCATCACCCGGTGTCCATACTTCATCGTGGAGAAGATCGAGTTGACGGCGGGCGAGCGCTTTTCCGGGGCGTGCACGGGGGACACCTTCGAGATCTGGGGATGCGTTCGGGGCGAGGCGGCGGTCACCTGGGCGGGCGATCCGGTGATCCTGCCCACGGTGCGGTTCACGCTGCTCCCGGCCGCCTTGGGAGAGTTCGCCGTGGAGGCTCGCGAGCCGGCTGTGTTGCTGCGGACGTACGTGGAGTAGCGGGGAGGGCGAGGGGTGGAGCTTCCCGAGGCATTTCTGGAGCGCATGGCCCGCCTGCTGGGCGATGAGTATCCGGCCTTCCTCGCCTCGTATGAGAAGCCGCCCCTCGTTGGGCTGCGGGTTAACACGCTGAAGACGTCGCCGGAATTCCTGCGGGCGTGCCTCCCCTGGCGCCTGGATCCGATCCCCTGGTGCCCGGAGGGGTTCCTCGTCTCCGGTGATGGGCGCCCGGGCCGGCATCCCTATCATGCGGCGGGCTTGTACTACCTGCAGGAGCCGGCGGCCATGGCTGTCGGGACGCTGCTGGCCCCCTGGCCGGGCGAATGGGTGCTGGACCTGTGCGCGGCCCCGGGTGGCAAGGCCACGCATCTGGCGTCGCTGCTCCGGGGGCAGGGGCTGCTGGTGGCCAATGATGTCGATCGGCGCCGGGCGCGCGTCCTGGCGGAGAACCTGGAGCGGTGGGGGGCGCGCAACGTCGTCGTGACCAGCGAGGCGCCGGGACGGCTGGCCGAGCGTTGGGCGGGATGTTTCGATCGGGTGTTGGTCGATGCTCCATGCTCCGGCGAGGGGATGTTCCGGCGCAGTGAGACGGCGCGCCGCGAGTGGAAGCCATCGTCGGTCATTGGGGCTTCCCGACGACAGCGGGCGATCCTGGAGGTCGCCGCCCGGCTGGTGCGCCCGGGCGGGTGGCTGGCTTATGCCACGTGTACCTTCGCTCCGGAGGAGAATGAGGGGGTGATCGCCCACTTCCTGGCCCACCACCCCGAGTTCGATCTGGTGCCGCCACGGCGCTACTCCGGCTTCGCCCCGGGCCGCCCCGACTGGTTGGACGAGGTTTCCCCCGGCCTGAAGGCCGATCTACGGGATACCGTGCGGCTCTGGCCGCATCAGGCCCCGGCGGAAGGGCATTTCATCGCCTTGATGCGTCGCGCCGGGGAGGATGACCCCGGTGATTGTCCGGCGGCCCGGGGGAGCTCACCTCCGGCCTCCGTGCGCCGCCTTTATGAGGCTTTTTGCGCCGATGTATTGGCCGTCGATCTGGATGGGGCGTTGTGGTGGTGGCGGTCGACGCTCTACCTGGTTCCGGATGTGCTTCCGGATCTCCGTGGGGTGCGCGTGCTGCGGCCGGGCTGGCCTCTGGGCGCGTTGCGGAGAGGGCGCTTTGAGCCCGCTCACGCTCTGGCGCTGGGGCTGACCACGGCGGACGTCCAGCGGGTGCTGGATCTCCCGGCGTCCGACTCCCGGGTGTTCGCCTACCTGCGTGGCGAGAGCTTCCCCTCGCCGGGCGAAGATGGTTGGGTGCTGGTGGCGGTGGATGGTCATCCCCTGGGCTGGGGGAGACGGGTGCGAGGCGTGTTGAAGAATCGCTACCCACGAGGCTTACGGGGGGACTACGGCGAGGGTCCATAGAGTAGAGTGGGTGCACAGTGGCGGAAAACCACAAGATGTAGTGGGTAATGTATGTGTTACCTGTAGATGTTGTGCCCTTTCCCTTGCCGTGCAACGGCTCTCACGAAAAAGGGGCGTCACTGGATGACGCCCCGGTCCTCTGTCGTATCTGAAAGCGTGTGCTAGAACTTGACGAATGTGGACTTCTTGGCCTTGCACACCGGGCACTCGTCGGGAGGCTCCCCGATTCCGGTCCAGCCGCAGGTAGGGCAGATGTAGATGTCCCCGATTTCGGCATCCTTGCCGCCTTCGGCGGCCGTCTTGGCATCACCGTACATCTTCGCGTGGATCTTCTCCGCTTCCAGAGCCCAATGGTTGGAGCGGACGGCTGCCTTTTCCTCCTGGAGCTCCGCCACGGCCTTGAAGGCGGGGTACATCTCGTCTACCTCGTAGGTCTCGCCAGCGATCGCCGCCTCCAGGTTCTCCGTCGTCTTGCCGATGTTCCCCAGCGTGCGGAGATGGTTGGTGGCGTGCACCTGCTCGGCGTAGGCGATGGCCCGGAACAGGCGGGCAATGTTGGGGTACCCCTCGCGTTCCGCCCGATCGGCGAAGATCACGTACTTCATGTGGGCCTGGCTTTCGCCGGCGAAGGCTGCCTCCAGGTTGGCTTGCGTCATCTTGCGCATGAGTGCCTCCTCTCTCTTATCAGGACCGTGAGCTTAGACCGTTGCGTGACCCCTGTCCCCTACAGTCCTCGTATGCACATATCATAGTCTGGCTTTGGCCAGATTGTTATGATGAAAGTCATAGTTGCCACTTTGGCCGGGCGGGAGTCATAGATGTTTCCACGCCTCCCAGCGGGCGGGATCCAGGAGCATCCCCTTGAGGAGGAAGACCAGGATCGCCTCGCCGGAGGCTTGATCGGCCTCCCGGCACGCCGCGGCGAACTCCGTGGCCGGATAGGCGTCCGCCGGCTCGATCGCCTCGATGATGGGCCATACCGGCCGGCCGGACCGCTCCTGCACCCATCGGGTTACCCGCCCGATCCAGGCGACGTCTCGGCCGCACAATCGATGGTAGACCATGGGCGAGAGCACGTCCACGTGCGGGGCCAGCTGGGCCGGATCCTGGGCGATGATCCGGATGAAGGCCCCGTCGAAGTCCTGATCGGTCCACGGCACGGTAAAGGCGCCCAGGATCGCTTCAGGCCGGTGCTGGTGCAGTCGGGCGCGCGCTTCCGCTACGAAGGAGGCGATCTGCTGGCAGCGCCAGTCGAACCAGGGCTCGGCGGCGTGGGCCAGGATCCAGCGAGCGGCTTCCGCTGGCTGCTCTGCCTCCTCAGGCAGGGTGATGCCTGTGTCCGTCTGGAACTGGTGCAGCGTGATGGGATCGAAGGAGCTGTGGTAAAGGCGAGGCTGCGCTCGTTCCCAGCGCGCCGGCCAGCGGGTGAAGTCCAGCCACACGCCGTCCACCGGGGCGGATCGGACGAGCTCTTCCAGTTCGTTCAACCGGTGGGCGCGTAGCTCCGGCAGTACGGGGAGGGCGGGCTCGTACCAGTCCTCCCGGGGCGCCGGCGTTCCCTCGTCCGTGATGGGGCGTGAGGCGGGGAATTGCTCCCAGACCCCCTTGCCGGCGAAGATGCCCAACGACGTGTAGACGCGCAGACCCGTCTCGTGCAGGCCGTCCACCCAGGCGGGGTCCGGGTGATGCATAAAGATGCCATCGCATCCCATATCCCGCAGCCGGCGGCCGGCCTCCTCGGGCGTCGTCCCCTCGAACTGGGGGAGGTCGGGCTCGAAGCCGTAAGCGATTCGTAGGGGCATCTCACATCTCCTCAATGGCCAGTCGCGTGCGGTGGAGGTCGGCCTCCACCTGATGCAGGTCGGACTCGATCTGTGCGAGCTTCTCCCGTTCGCTTTGCACGAAGCGGGTGTAGGGCGCTATGGCATCCCGGATGCGGGCCAGCGACCTGCTCAGCTCCTGTTCGAACTGTCGGGTCAGCACGTCGGCCAGGCGTCCTCGCAGCTCATCCACGCGAGTGCGCAACTCCTTTTTGGCTTTGCGCCGCCGGGCCGGGAGCACGTAAAGCCCGAAGGCGGCCACGGCTCCCGCCGCCAGCAGGCCGGTGACATCGGCCAGCGTGGTCGCCAGGATCTTCACCAGCAGCGCCCCCAATCCGACGGCACCCACCTCCACCAGGGCCGTCTGCGCCACGGCCGCCTGCACCGAGGTGGCGATCTCATGCGCCTGGCGTTGATGGTCGTAGCTGCGCACGACCTCTTGGGCCGCGCGCCCGACCGAGTCCAGCAGATCTCGTCGGCGGCTTTCGAAGGCGCCGCCCACCCGTCCGACGATGCGATCCTCGTGCTGTGCGGCCCGGCGGTTGACGTACTCCATCACCGCCTGCCACTGGCGGAAATCCTGGTCGACGAGCCAGTTGATCATCTCGTTGACGTGGGACTCGATCTGGCTGACAGTGTCTGCGATGACGATGCGATCGAACTCGCCGCGCACCCGTTCCGTGTTCAGCAGGTCCAGCAGCCGGCCGAAGCGGATCATCTCGTCGAAGAAGTCCATCCCCCGCATGGTCATCTCGTGCAGCACGTTGTCGATGTGGCTCAGATGGTAGCGGAAGTCACGACGCATGTCGGCCTCGTAGGCGGCCAGCTGGGCCTCGATGGTCTCCAGGGCCTCGATATCCTCGCTCAGCAGCGCCTGGCGGCTGTGGGTGACCTCCAGGTACTGCCGAGTCAGACGTTGGGCGACGCCCAGCGGGCTGAGCAGCTTCAGCCGGATCCGCTCGCTCTCGTCCAATGTGTGCAGAATATAGGCCTCCAGCGGAGCGAAGCGCGACCGTTCCCAGAGGGCGTCCCGCTCCGGGCCAGGCGGTGTGGTCTTGGCGCGCAGCGCCAACCGGGCGGAGAGGGGGAACACCTCGGGGCGCAGCCCCAGCAGCGTCTGCGCGTTCTCCCGGACGAAACCGACGACCTGTTCAACGTCGGCCTCGCTGTCCAGAAGGTCGATCTTGTTGATGACGACGACGACCTTCTTGCCCCAGTCCCGGATATGGGTGAGGAACATCCGCTCTGACTCGGAGAAGGGGCGATCGGCCGAGGTGACGAAGAGGACCAGGTCGCTACGGGGGATGAACGCCTCGGTGATCTCCTGGTGGCGCTGGATGACGGCGTTGGTGCCGGGCGTATCGACCAGGTTGATGTCTCGGAGCCACTCGGCCGGGTGGGAGAGGACCACGACGCCGTCTGTGTTTACATAACGATCGGCGTTGCCATGGCGGAGCAGATGGATCTCCGCCGTGGTGGGGGTGACCCCCTCGGGCAGGAAGGGTTCGCCCAGGAGCGCGTTGATGAAGGCGGACTTGCCGGAGTTGAATTCTCCCACGATCACCAGCAAAAACAGCTCATCCAGCTGACGTCGGGCCTGGCTCAGGGCCTCCAGATCGGCCGGATCAGCGTTTAGTCGCTGGAGGGCGGCCTCCAGCCGGATCAGCGTCTCCCGCTCCTCACGAAGCCATTCGTCTTGCTGGCGGGTCAGGAACCTGCGCAGCACGGATCCTCCGTGGTCTTTGAAGGGTAAGGGCGTGTCTGAGGAGTAAGGTTTCTGTGGAAGGGATTTCCCTTCCACACCTCCCCCAGTGGAGCTTGTAGCTGAGGGAGCCCCTCAAACACCCTGCCGATAGATTTTCTGAGAGCGTGCCTGAGAAATGCCGTTGCTTCGGCTATGGGGAGGCTCAGAGAAGCTTCGCCCCTCCGGACAAAGTCCTTCTCCCGCCTTCGACCTACCCGGCCTCGGCCCAGGTCCCTGTGGGAAGGGCCGAGAAAGGCAGGTGCAGGCCGAGGGAGCCCTCAGATACGCTCTAAGAGAGGGATCTCGATCGATCCCGGGCGGCTGGAGTATAGCATGGAAAGATGGCGGACACAAGGGAAGGGCGATCGGGAGATGTTCGTATAGCCGAAGACGTGTCAGAGAAGATCTCGGCATGAGGATATCAGGTCCCGTCAGGAGTGTCAATTTGACGTGCTACGCCCTTTCGGTTACAATTTGTACGCTTGTGAGCCCCCATCGTCTAGTGGACTAGGACATCAGCCTTTCAAGCTGAAGACGGGGATTCGAATTCCCCTGGGGGCACTATAAACGCCGCGCACCCTCCCCTCCCGGAGGGTGTATTTATCATTATGCTTTTGTGTGGCGGTTGCTCACGAATCCCTGCTTCTCGTGCTGTATCGGACGGACATGGCGCAGCCGATGGGAATGCCCACGCCCTTTCTCTTGTGGTGCGTCGGGCGGGAATGGGGCTGCGGTTGTTCCGCTCGGATCCTCTCTTGGGACTTTCGTTTGCCTGGAGATTGAGGGGAAGGTCATGCGACCTTTCGTGATTCTCCCAGGGGGTGGGTCATGGTCATGACGTTTGTTGGCGGGAAGAAGGACCTCCATCCGTGGTTGCGCACGATCCACGTGGCGTTCATCCCGGGCTCTATGGACGCGGTCCTGCAGCAGACCGTCGAGGGGGTCCTGGAGTATCTGCGGGAGACGGGGCACGAGGTGGTGTCCATCCCGGATGACGAGACGGATGCCATCATCACGACGGCCCGGTTCGGCGAGTTGATTGGGTGGCGCTCCTCGCTGCTCATCACGGCGCGCCGGAGGTACGGGCTTTCTCACAATCCCACGCCGTTCACGTACGTCAGCATTCGGGAGGAGGACTTCCAGCGGTACCTGAAGCTGTTCGAGCAGTTCATCGCGGAGGAGAAGCCGGATCCGGAGCGGTATCAGTTCCCCGGGCTGGCCCCGGGCGCCTATCGTGTGCTTCACGAGCAGGGCCAGCGCGGCGGCCCCATTCTGTCGCTGGAGCGGCTGGTTCAAGCCCAGACCAAGTGCCTCCGGATCGTGTTGATCGTATACAACGATCAGGGGATCAAGGAGGCGTATCACTTCGACCTGGTGGGGGCTTACCCCAGAAGCAAGGCGGACGACCTCCATCGCTTCTATGAGGACATCGCGCTCCGCATGGTGACGGTGTTGAGCACCCAGGAGGTGACGAACCATGAGGTGGTGGGGGACCCGATTCCCCAAGAGGTGTGGGATCGGTTGGAGACCCCGGCGGCCATGATCCGGGCGGCGCAGGAGCTGGATCGTCGAGGGTTCTTCACGGAGATGGTGCGGATCCCTGACCTGGTCCACGTCCCCGCGGTGGGGGATGCCATCGCCAGCCAGTATAGCGAAGGGTGTTTCGCCACGTATGATCCGGTCCTGCAAGGGCTGGTGGCGACGGTGACGGGCAGCGCGCGCCCGGTGGACAAGGGTAAGATCGGCGAGGATGATCTGGCGGTCATCGTGGGGGTGAAGCCGGCCGGGGACGGCGCCCTGGTGCGTCACGTGGTGGGGAAGCGCAACGACCCGCCCTCCTCGGAGGCGGTCGAGATGATGGACATGGACGAATCCCTGCCTCGCATTGAGTGGAGCGACGGCGACGTGGTGGGACAACAGGTGCCCGTGGCGCGCTCCAAACTCCACGGCCATCGTGGGGTGGCCAGCTTCGATCCCCGCTATGTGGAGTTCATCCCGTTGGATCCGCCGTATTACAATTACCTGGTCTCCTGTGCGACTCAGGCCCAGGCGCGTGGGATCAAGCAGGCGTTCGCCCGATCGGAGGCGCTGCGCAATCCGGAGGATCCACGGCAGATGGTGTTCACGATCCTGCCCGGGCATGGGGTCGTGATGGTCGAGAAGTGGGTGCGGGGCAAGGCGCCCTTTGAGGTGATGTTGGAGTACATGGACGCGGGATATATCCAGATCGAAAGTCGCATCCCGCAGGGGAAGTTCACCTACGTCCCGGCGCCGGATGGGAAGATGGTCATCTCTCTCGAGGATGCGTGATCTGCGATTCCGTGATGGAGCGCTTTGTGCACGGACTCTATCCCCTCATTCACATCAGGCGCAGCCGGGCAAGGGGCATCCGCAAGGGCCTCGTCCTGTTTCCGTTCTTCTCGTTGTTTCCTCGATCGCTTTCCCTTTCGCTAGAGGTGAAAACCGCAGAGACGATGGGTGATGCCGGGGCTTCCCAGGAGTGGGGCGGCCCCGGTGGTTCGTTGGCGTGCGTGCACCGGGCCATCGTGCACGACGATCATGAGCGATGACACCATTACGGAGGACGATCATGGAGAAGCCGGTTTTGGCGGCGCAGCTTTATACGGTGCGCCAGTTCACGCAGACCCCGGAGGATCTCGCTGCCACGCTGAAGAAGATCCGGGAGATCGGCTATCGGGCTGTGCAGGTCTCGGCCATCGGCCCCATTGATCCCGCCGAATTGAAGGCGATGCTGGATGGGGAGGGATTGACTCTGTGCATCACCCACACCGGCTATGACCGTTTGCGGAACGATCTGCCGGCGGTGATCGAGGAGCACCATCTTTGGGGATGTAAGCACGTGGCCATCGGAAGTATGCCGCCGGAGTATCGAGAGATGGGGGAGGAGGGCTTCCATCGCTTTGCCGAGGTGGCGAACGAGATCGGTCGGGCCTTGTACGAGGCGGGGCTGACGTTCAGCTACCACAACCACAGCTTCGAGTTCCAGCGCTTTGGCAAGCGCACCGGCCTGGATATCCTCTTCGAGGAGACCGACCCTCGCTACGTGCGGGCGGAGATCGACACCTACTGGGTACAGCATGGCGGCGGCGATCCGGCGGCCTGGATCCGCAGGATGACCAACCGGATGCCCGTGGTGCACCTCAAGGACATGGTGATCCAGGGGAGGGAGCAGGTGATGGCCGAGGTCGGCGAGGGCAACCTCAACTGGCCGGCGATCCTGGAGGCCTGCCGTGACGCCGGAGTGGAATGGTATGCCGTCGAGCAGGATATCTGCCAGCGCGATCCGTTTGAGAGCCTGGCCATTAGCTATCGCAACCTCAAGGCCATGGGGTTAGAGTGATCGGTCATCGCATGCAGGTGTGGGGATGATCTGATGTCGACTGCGATCTCAGCTGCTACATTGCGCAGAGGGGCTCTCGTCTCCACCCTCTCCGCCGTCTGCTATGCGAGCGCCGTGGTCTTTATTCGAAACGCCTACCGTGCCGGGATCACACCCGGCACGGCCGTTTTCCTGCGTTTTGCCCTCGCCTCGGTGACTCTGATCGGCGCCCTCGTGCTGGGACATCGTTGGACATCGCTGGCCCGGCGGCGGGTGATCTCGTTGTTCCTCATGGGGTTCCTGGCGTACACGCTGTTGGGGATCACCTGGTTTGTGGCATTGAGCGTAATACCGGCCTGGCTTGTGTCGTTGTTCATCGCCATGTACCCCCTCTCCATCAATCTGGGAAGCTGGCTCTTCCTGCGGGAACCTCTGCATCGTCAGCAGGTTCTGGCGCTGGCCGCCGTGCTGATGGGAGGGATCGTGCTGTTTGGACGCCCACTGGAGGGCGTGGCCTGGGTGGGGATCCTATTGATGGTCGTCAATATGATCATCCAGACGGCGTATATCCTGGTGGGGCAGCGGTGGACGCGAGGCGTGCAACCGGCCATGAGCACCGTCTGGCAGGTGCTCGGGGCGATGGTGGGGACGTTCTTCTACGCGTGGCTGTCCGGGCAGTTGACCTTCTCCTTCGCCCCGATCGGGTGGGCGTGGGCCGGGCTGTTCGCCGTGGTTTCTACGGCGCTGGCGATCATGCTGTTGTGGTGGGGAATTGGGCTTCTGGGGCCTGGCCGGGCGGCGATCTTCGGGTCCGTGGAGCCGTTCCTGGCCGTGGTGCTGTCGGTGCTCTTCCTGGGTGAGCGGATGGCACCGGCGCACGTGGTGGGGGGCTCGCTGATCCTGCTCGGCATGTTCCTGGCCCAGTGGCAGCCGAGAGGCGAGATGCGACGAGGCGTCGAGGTCCTATGAGCATGCATGTTCCTCCTTCCCGGATCGATCCCCGCACGTTGCCGCCGCCGCTGATGACCTCTGAGCCGGGATCGTTCGCTTACAACACGTTCAAGGTTCGCATCCCGCGCATCGTGGACGAGATTGTCAAGCACAACGCGTTTCCTGAGGAGATCGATCGGGCGCTGGTCGATCTGCGCCTGGAGATCACGGATGGGGTCATTCAGCCACTGCAGGAGGAGGCCGAGGACAGGGCGTTCTGGGAGCAGGTCTCACGTCCTTACTTCGGCCGCACATGGCTGGACGTGCCCTGGTATTGGGCCGAGGCGTACTTCTACCGCCGGGTGCTGGAGGCGACGGGGTACTTTCGGCCGGGGCCGTGGCAGGGGGTCGACCCTTATCGGGACATCAAGCGGACGGAGTGGGAGCCCGACGCTGCGCCGAGGGCGGTGGATGAGCTGTTGCGATCGTTACCTGCTGAGCCCAGCGCCCGCTTCCGCGGCCTGCTCTATGCCAGCCTGTGGGGAAACCGCACCGATCTGAGCTACAACGTGGCGGCGCAGCTGGCGGCCGCCGGCCGGATCGAAGACGAGGAGGCGAACCTGCTGGTGGATGACTGGGAGCGGGTCTGGCGATTCCTGCGAGATCGGTCTGACGCCTGGGTGGTGATGATCCTGGACAACGCGGGCACGGAGTCGCTGATGGATCTGGCCCTGGCGGACTTTCTGCTGTGCGAGCGGCTGGCGGCCCGGGTGGACCTGCACGTGAAATCGCAGCCCTTCTTCGTCTCCGACGCGATGTCGCTCGATGTGCTGGACGGGATTGAGGCGCTTGCCTGCGGGGGCGCGGCCGCGCGTCAACTGGGTGAACGGCTGCGTGGGCACCTGCACGAGGGCCGTCTGTGGCTGTATTCCCACTGGTTTTACACGACCAGCCTGTTCTATTTCCAGCTCCCGGATGATCTCCACGCGAGGCTGACCGAGGCGGACCTGGTGATCTTGAAGGGGGATGTGAACTACCGGCGGTTGTTGGGGGATGCTCATTGGCCGCCCACGACGCCCTTCGAGCGGGCTGTGGCGTACTTCCCGACCTCCTTGCTGGCGCTGCGTACCCTCAAGGCGGAGCTGATCGTGGGGCTTGCCCCGGGCGAGGCGGAGCGGTTGAGCCGGGAGGATCCGGCGTGGATGGTCAACGGCCGGCGGGGGGTGATCCAGGCTCGGCTGTAGAAAAGAAAAAGGCGGGCCGGCTACCACCGGCCCGCCGAGGGCGTGCTTGCTAGTCAAGCTTGACGAGCCGTTTGGCACACTCGTCGATGACTTTGCGGTCGGCCGATTCGTCTCCGAGCATGATGGCCCAGCCGCCCTCCTTTATATAGTCACGTCTCTTCCAGGAGCTCGTCTCTTTCAACTCGCTGAGTCGTGCATCCCTGTTTGGATCCTGCTGGAACTGCGCGACGCAGATCGTCGCCAGCCGGTCTACCACGGCCTTTTCCGTCGCCTTCTCCGCGGTGGCCTGCGCTGATCCGCTGGTCACCACCCATCCCGCCGCGAAAATGACGATCAACGACGCGATTACGCCAACGATCGCGCCCCACACGAACGGCTTTATCCATTCTCTTTCCATGCTCAATATCTCCTCTGAGAGCGTGTCTGAGGAATCCTGTTGCTCTTGCCATGGGGAGGCACGGGGAGGCGAAGCCTATCCGGAGGAAGCCTTTCTTCCGCCTTTGACCTGTCGGATCTCGGGTCAGATCCCTGCGGGAAGAGCCGAGAAGGGCAGATGCAGGTTAGGGAAGCTGGGTTTCCAGGGAGGGGAATCCCCTCCACGCCTTCTATGGGGAGTGGATTTTCAGATGCGCTCTACGTTAGAACCTGAAGTGCGAATTCGCTCTAGCGGTGGGGTACTTCACGTGGGCATATCGCTGAGGTATTCGCGGAGTCTTGGATCCCAAACTCTCGCGTATATTACAGGTGGGTTCCCCCCTTCCAGCAAGTGGGCGTAAAGGGATGCCGCCGGGTGTGCACCGTCACCCGCTTGCGGATGCTCGCTTCTCGTCGCTCTTGCTCGAATGCTCTTCGTGTCGTCCGGGATGGGGCGTGACATCGTGCCCCTGCGGCTCGTTTCGGTGCATGTGCTGCTATCACTACCGCTCACACGTTTCTCACAGCTCCTAGTATACACCCAGCGACCTTATTTGTCAAAGTTTGTATATTCTTGCATGATGTAAAGCGTTTTCTGGCCACTTCCCCAACCACCGTACATCCACCAGTGTCCCCGCCAGATGGCGGACCAGGGTTTCGTCAGCGGTTACCAGGAGCAGGGAGAGACGCCGGGCCAGCGCGACGTAAGCGGCATCGTAGGCTGTGATCCCGTGAGTCATCGCCGCTTTCAATGCCTCAGGGGCCAGCTCCCCGGTGGAGACGGCGCGCAGGGGCAAATGGATCAGATCGATGATGTCCTGATGGGCGTCCTCCGCCGGGTAGCCAAAGCGCTGCGAGACCTTTAGGGTTTCCAAAACCCTAAAGGTCTGCTTCCGGCAAATAAGCCACGATCTGCCTCACATCAACGGCTGTCCGGTGATATACTTCGAACTCCTTTCGTCCACCGAACCAGTCCAGGACCTCCTCCCGCAGCAGACGGGTCTGCCTTGTCGAGAGAAGGGTGTGGTAGGAAGAGAACGGCCAATCGCGGAAATCGTCCACGAAGCCGTGTTTCTGTGGGTTCTGGTGGATATAGGCGATCAGTTGCAGGAAGTAGGCGTCGGTGTCCACTTCGATGCGGCCAAATGGGTGCTCGAATAAGCTTCCGGTCCGATCGTAGGTCTTGTTGAAGGCTTTGGCGTAGGCATTGAAGAGGTTGCTGAACTGTTGGCTCGGATCCAAAACTCTAAAGGTCTCCGAGACCTTTAGAGTTTCAAAATCCCTCCGTTGTTCTTCCTCCGTCTTGATGCGCACCAGAAAATGAAAGTGGTTTTTCAGCAGGCAATAAGCGAAGGTGTACGCCACCGGTTCGACGTACTTTGCATAGCGTTGCATAAAGAAGTGATAATTGCGCTTTTCGCGGAAGATGTTCTCCCCGTTGATGCCTCGATTGAAGATGTGGTAGTACGTACCCATTTGCAGCCGTGGCGGGCCAGCCATTTGTTTCCTCCTCGAAGACCTTTAGGGTTTTCAAAACCCTAAAGGTCTGTTGAAGAACTGGCCCTCTTCCCGGTGACATACTCGGTCCAGGTTGTTCATATCGTGTCTCCTGTTATAGTTTCGCCTTCAACTCCACTCCACAGTGTGATGGCCAGGTCTTGGAAATGGATGTGGCTGCTTTTCCATTCCAGGATTTGGCCCTCAGACGCCTAATACAACTATTCCAGCTCTTGTTTTGTTAACGGCTCGACTGTGTGGGCTCCACAGGTGATGCATTAGCCGCCCTTTCTCAGTGTATTTCAGTTCTCCTCTGGCAGGCCTAGCACATCGGCAGCCCAGTACAAACGTATCATCTCAGCCTGGGCAATCGCAGTTTCTAACCGTTGCCCCCATCCCTGCATGTTGGCAAGGGAGAGTTTGAGTTCACCATCGTAGCTCTCACAAGGCATTACATTCGCGTGCATCTCAACAAGCACTTGCATCGCCTCCAGCAGGGATGGACGCCGTTCCTTCTCTTCCTCTGGGAGATCATTGAAGTAATTCGCCATTTCGGTCATCATGTCCAGTACACGCTGGAAAGTTTCACTAATGTCAGCGCTTAGATCTTTTACATAATCCTGGATTATAATCCTGTCTTGCTCATCTATCACGTCAGGTAACCTTTCAAGATCACAGATATGCGCGACTTGAAACAGTAATTCAGCAACAGCACTTTGCAACTGTGTTGCTATTTCCATACGTGGAATCTCCCATACTGACAGCCCTAGTTGCTCCCACGCTTGGTGCGGAATGGGATGGCGGACATAGTTCCACCAGTCATCTTCACTAAATGCGTTTCTCCAAAGGAACACCCGCATGCTGATCCGCCAAGCGGTTCTGTCCAGGCTCTTTCTTCCTATCAATGGCACGATGACCATCATGGGCCACCAGAAGTCCAGAGCATACCGCTTGAGCTCATTATCTTCAACAGTGCCAATAGCTGTTCTCAGAGCGTCCACTATGGTCTCAAAAGCAGTGTGTAGGTTTACTGCATTAGGGATGTCAAATGCAATCCATAGGGTATGTTGGTCTTCCCACAAGACACTCTCTGACAAGATGGTAGCATGAATACCCTGCCTGTGTAACACGCGAAACCGATGACGGATGTTCCTACGCACTTGCCGCAAGGAGTTATCTAGTCTCCTGCGAGCTTCTTGGTCAGCCTTCTGCCAGATACGATTAGGATGAAAAGCGAATTGATACCAAAGACTCCACGTCTGCATAAAGATATCCCGCTCACGTCTTTCCAACTGGTCTAGGGATTTATCATCAAAGAATGAGGAAAAACGTTCCCTGAACTCTGCTTGGAGGTAAGGCAGCGACTTAACTGCTTTGGCAAAGTTGTAAGTTTACAATTGCTCTAAGTCAGTTCTAATCCCTTGATCGATCGCTGCTTTTCGTACAGCCTCCTTGTTCTCGAGGATAGTTTTTCCCAAGATTGCGTTCAGTACGAGTACGTGTTGAGATTGCTGAAAGAAGTTCGATAGCGAAAAGACAAAGTCTATTAACACAGAAAGATACGGTCTATGTTCCCACAAAGCTAGTGCGTTTTCTGCTCGTTGAAGTTAGCGTCTTGTCAAGTGGTGTAAATTACGGTGGTGCTTCCGGTGGGCACGGTCGATAGATCCTTCCCCGAGTTCCACCTCCTGGCTAAC
>JAADGJ010000050.1 GCA_013152435.1 Chloroflexota bacterium
GGAGCTGCGCCGCCGCCACCA
Source organism: Chloroflexota bacterium (assembly GCA_013152435.1). Taxonomy (NCBI): domain Bacteria; kingdom Bacillati; phylum Chloroflexota; species Chloroflexota bacterium. The sequence goes on from JAADGJ010000050.1 coordinate 22, forward strand.
CCCGCCGTTGAGCCCCTTTCGTTTGGGGGATGAGGGCCGTTTTCCCTCGGTCGATGATCAGGGGAATGTCTTGCGTCGGGCGACACGCGGGGTATTCCTACCATCCCGATTTCCATCACTGACTTTGAAAAAGCCCTGCGGGGTAGGTCGTGTGTCTTTTTCGGTGGAAATACGGCGGGGAGCTTTGAGGGGCGCAGCCCCTCAAAGGAAATCCCGCTTTTCCAGCCTGCACCTGTCCTTCTCGGCCCCTCCCAAAGGACCCGGACTGAGGCCGGGCAGGTCGAAATTCCTCAGACACACTCTAAGCTCCCGCCAGACAACAGCCCGGCGACACAAAGCGGACTGTTGTGGGGCTTACGTTGATACCAATGGGGCGGTTCACGAATCGCCCCTGTGCCCTCGCCTACCAGGTCCGGTGTGAACTCTCGTCACGTATCGTGGCGTCCGTCGCGCTGGCGTGGCGCCGTCGGCCTGCGCTTGGAGCGCCATATCCCCACGATGCCCAGCGGGATGGCTACGAGGATCCCGGCCATGCTCAACAATGCACCCTGGCGCAGCGTCTTCGGCTGGTAGGAGAAGACGACGACATGTTGGCCCGGCGTCAAAGCGACTGCCCGGAAGAGGAAGTTGGCTCGCAGGATCGGGGCCGCGCGGCCGTCCACCGTGACCCGCCAGCCCGGGTAGAAGGTGTCGTTCAGGACCAGATATCCAGGAGCGCTCAGCGTCGCCTCGATGACGACCTCCTCCGGGGTGTCCGCCAGGATGTGTGCCTCCCCCACATCGATGGGCCCGCTCAACGGCTTCCCCTCCGATAGGATCAACTCGCGTCGGGGATCGAAGGACCAATCGGCGATGGCGGCGATCGCCTCCTCATCGTCCGGGATGACGCGCGCCCGGCCGATGACGAAAACCCTTCCCAACGCCCCCGCCAGCTCGTAGATCTTCACATCGCCGGAGTGCACGCGGCGAAGCCGCCCGTCTGGGGATACGACCAACGCCACGAATTGCCGCGTGCGTTCGTCCACCAGCGTTACCCCGCGGATGACCCAATTGCCCTCCGCCAACGTGGAGCGCAGCGTGATCCTGTCCGGGCGCGATGGCCTGGGCAGGGAGAGGGTTGCCTGGTAGTAGTTCACTCCCCACACGTCGTCGTGGTAGATCACCCGGGCCCGCGTGTGGGCAGCTGTTCCGGGGGCTGTGTCGAGTCCGGCGCGGACGTGAACCCGGCCCACGAGCTGCCCTTCCTCCTCCAGGGTGATCTCGCCCACCCGGCTGGCGGGGCGAGGGAACGGCGGTTCCAGATAGGAGACGACGCTCACCGCCGTCGCCGAGAAATCGGGCAGGTCCCACAGGGTGAGGGATTGCCCGGGCTCCAGCGCCACGCGCCCCTGCAGGTCGTAATAGATGCCGTCCCCCCACGCGTCCCGCACCTTGTCCGTGATCACGTAGCGGATGCCGGCCAGGTCCAGCATCCGGTGCGCCGGGATCTCCTGGAGCTGCTCGCGCAGCCGCCCGTCGGGCAACAGGCGATCGGGCGTGACGAAGAGGGTCTGGAACCAGGTGTAGCGCGCCAGCGGCAGCACGCCCCCATCGTAGCCGTCGATGCTGGGGAGATGGAACAACAGCGGGAGGTTGGGGGCGATGATCTCCTTCATCTTCGCCGCGACGACGTAATCCCGGAAGCCGGCCTCGTCCAGCCGGTCGGCCAGGAGCTGGCGCATCTCGGGCAGGTCGCCGGGGTCGTAGCGGATGCCGGACATGGAGAGGAAGCGACCGGGATCGGCCAGCAGGTGTGCCGGGGCGGTGCGCAACGAGGTGACCGCCTGGGGGGCGGAGGGGTGGTTGAAATCCAGCGGCAGCGCCGCGATCAGGAGCTCGCCGCATAGCACGGCCAGCGCCAGAGGCCCCGTCCAGGCGCGCAGCCGGGCGGGCCATCGAGCTCGCGCCAGCAGCCCCGCCGCGATCAGGGATAGCCCGCCCCAGGCGAGCAGGGTCGCCCGCCCGGGCCATCGCTGGAGGACCAGGAGCAGGACGAGGACGCCGCTCCACACCCAGACGAGGGTTCGGCGTCTTGGGTGGGCCATGACCCAATCCCGCAGGGCTGTGAGCCCGGCCCGCCAATCCCACTCGCCGGACGCGCTCAGCCGCTCCACCCCCATGCCGGCCAGCAACGCCATGGCCAGCGCATACCAGGCCAGCCAGCGCGGCGGCGCCCGGAATAGGGAGAACCCCGGGAGCACCTTGTAGAACAGGAGGTAGAGGGGCGTGTAGCCTCCCAGGGCCAGGAGGATGCCGCCAATCGCCAATACGATCAGCGGTATCCGCAGCCATCGGTGCTTCGACACCGGGGTGAGCGCTCCCAGTCCGGCCAGGGCCAGGCCCACGATGCCCACGTAGGCCAGATATTCGGCGAACACGGGGGTGCCGAAGATGGCCTCCGGGTGCATGGCGTAGGGGGGGAGCAGCGCCGGCAGGAGCATGTTCGGCTTCAGCGAGAAGGCAACCACTTCCGGGTAGCTCAATCCCCCGGAGCGGATCGAGAGTTGGGTCAGCTCCCGGGTGGGCAGGAGTTGAGCTGCCGAGATGAGGACGGCCAGGATACTCGCCCCCGCCAGCTTCCCGAGCGGGATGAACCATGCCTGGGCCAGCCAACGGAGGGACCGGTCCCGGCGACGGATCTCCTGCAGGGGGACGGCCAGCGCGTATACCCCCAGCCCCGCCGTGGAGATGTAGGTCGCCTGGGCGTGCCCGGCCAGCAGCTGCAGCGCCAGCACGCATGATAGCCCGGCCAGGGAGGCCAGCCCTCTCCAGGGGTTTCGCTCCCGCATGGCCCGATCGTACAGCAGCAGCGCCAGGGGGAACCAGGCCAGCACGTTGAGCTGGTTGATCTGCCCCGCGTGCCCGGCCAGGTGGCCTCCCAGCGCGTACACGATAGCTGCGGCCAGCGCGCCGGTTCGCCCCAGCCGCAGGTGGCGGGCCAGCGCGTAGGTGAAGCAGGCGGCCAGCCAGACATGGAGTACCATCGACCAGATCAGCGCGCGCTCCGGGCGCAGCCAGATCAGCGGCCAGTGCAGCGGATAGAGAACCGCGGCCTGGGGATTGGCCAGGAACGGCACGCCCAGGAAGAGGTAGGGATCCCACAAGGGCAGTCGGCCGGACCGTAGCGCCTCGGCGCGATAGGCCCAATAGGGGGTGAAATAGGCGAAGGCATCCCCGCGGGCGAGCACCTTGTTGGTCAGGGCGGTGTGTCGAAACGCCCATACGCTGAGCGCCAACAGCCCCAGCGCGATCAGGAGCGGCCCCAGGATGCGACGCCACCTAGCGATCATCGCCACCCACCCGCTCAATGCGATACACCACGAACGAGAGGCTGCCGTCGGACCGGTACGTCCGGAAGCGAGGGATCATCGCGATCCCCCGTGCGGCCAGCGCGGCCCGGGCCTCGTCTCGCTCGGCCAGCCGCCATCCGGGGAAGACGATGTAGCGCACGATCTGGGGCGGGCCATCGGCGTCGGCCACCAGCGCCTCTGTGGAGTCGTAATAGCGGTAGTTGAAGAGGACGTCATAGAGATAGTAGCGCCAATGCCATCCCAGCCAGCGGTGGTATAGAACGGCCCCCGGCGGCAGCTCCTGCTTGAGGAACGCCGCCACCCGATCGATGCCATCATAGGCTCCGTGATCCGATCCTACGGGGAATCCGCTGTTCGCCGCGGTCAGCGCCGGCTTCGCCAGCACCACCAGGAGAGCGATCGCCAGGAGGATCGTCCCCAGGCGTTGGATGCCGAGGCCTGTCCGCCGTTCCCATCCGCGCATGATCGCGTCCGTTCCGGCCAGGAGGATGCGCGCGCCCAGGAGCGCGGCGATGGGGGCCAGAGGCAGCAGGTAGCGGTCCCAGATCTGAAAGCCCACGGCGATGTGAAGTCCCACGTAGGCCGCTCCGTATCCCAACAGGGCCAGATCGGCGCGTCCTCGCAGCTCGTGCCGGTGCCTCCAGGCCCACCACGCGAGCCAGGGCAGGCCGATCATCCCCAGGGCGTTCAGCCAGATCGAGCCGGTCAGGTACGTCATCCAATGCGACCACTCCGCCAGTCGAGCTGGCCACTCCGTCGGCGGGGCCCATCGCAGTCCGCCGTAGGAGATCACGCTCTGCTCCAGGAATCCCGGGCGGCCGGGGGGCAGATATCGCCAGTGGTCCCACTGGAAGGCCTTCCAGATGGGATACGCCACGCCGAGGGCGAACAGGATCACGGATAGGATGGCGTGCCAGCGGCGGGGGAGGGTGGGGATCGAGGGGGCGATGCGGGCCACCAGAGGCAGTCGGTATCCGACCCGCAGGGGTGCCCGGAGCCCGGGCGATAAGGCCGGGATGGCCGGCGGCTTCGCCGGGGAGGCCAGGAGGCCCGGCTTCCATCGGATGGCCCATCCCAGGGTCAGGACCAACGGCAGGAAGAGGATGCCCTGCTGTTTGGTGACGGCGGCCATCCCCACGCCCAGCCCCGCCAGGGGCCAGAGGCCGTGGGCGGCCGCCAGGCAGCCGAGCAGCCCGAAGAACAGCATGAGAGGATCGGTGAAGGCCGTCGGGCTGAACAGGATCGCCATGGGAGATGCGACGAACAGGGCCGTCGCCACCCAGGCGGTGCGTGCGTCGTACAGGCGCCGCGCCAGCCCGTAGACCAGCGGGATGCTGAGCGCGCCGGCGATCAGCCCCGGCAACCGGGCCACGACCTCGCTGGAGCCGAGGAGGGAGAAGAAGGTGGCGAGGGTATAAAGGAAGAAGGGGGGCTTGTCCACGGGCACCGTGCGCAGCATGATATCCCGGCGGGTGCTGATCAGCAGCGCCCAGGAGGCATACAACGCCTCGTCCTGGTGAAAGCGGTGGGCCCACAGCGGCGGCAGGCGCAGGGATAGGCCGATCAACGTGATCCCTGCCAGATGCCATGGGCGCCTTAGGGCCAGTCTGCGAGACATCGATGCAAGCCCCTCCCGTCGTGCTGTTGGATACTCCCTCCCGGCATTGGGCCACGGAGCGGCCGATGAAGTGGAGGGCTCCCGCGTGCGATCATGGGGAGCTCCGGGCCTGATCCCTCCGGCCGTGGGAGGCCATGGTGCGCGCGTGAGCAGGTGGGACCTTACGGAAGGCGCATGTCGGATCCGGAGGAGGCGATCCCGATCTGCGAGGGGGGAGATCGACGGATCAGTCCACGAACCGGTACTTCAACAGCGTCCACAGGGCGATCAGGCCGTCCTTAAACCCGATCTTCTTTCCCTCCGCGTATTCCCGACCGGTGTAGGAGATGGGCACCTCGTAGATGCGATAGCCCCGCTTCAGCACCTTGGCCGTCACCTCCGGCTCGAACTCGAAGCGTCGGGCGCGTAGAGGGATATTGCGGATCACGTCCGCTCGAAAGACCTTGTAGCAGGTCTCCATATCGGAGAGGATGCTGTCGTAGAGCACGTTGGTGACCAGGGTGAGCGCTTTGTTCGCCACCATATGCCAGAAGAGCATCGCCGTGCGCGGGCCGCCCAGGAATCGGGAGCCGTACACCACGGCGGCTCGCCCTTCGATGATCGGCTTCAGCAGGACGGGGTAATCCCGCGGGTCATATTCCAGATCGGCGTCCTGGATGAGCAGGATATCGCCGGTCGCGTGTTGGATCGCCGTGCGCACGGCCGCCCCCTTGCCTTGGTTCTGCTCGTGGTAGAAGACGCGCAGATCCCCTGCCTGTTCCTCCTCTTGCAGAACCTCTCGGGTGCCGTCGGTGGATCCGTCGTCCACCACGATGATCTCCTTCTCCAACCTGACCGGGCCTGGTCGTCTCAGGACGATCGCGACGTCATCGTTGATCTCCAGAGGCACGGCTCGCACGCGGGCGAGGATCTCCCGGATGGTGGCCTCTTCGTTGTAGACCGGTATCAGAATTGAGAGCTTCAAGACGACCTCCGCAACTCGATAGCGGCATTATAGCCGCCCCTGTCCGATGAAGCAAAGCGTGACGGGATCGGTGGGGAGCCCCCGATGTGGTTGTGGGGCCGGATGTAAGCCGGTGGAAGGCCGTGTCCAGCCTCGCGCCGTAATCAGGCGGCCATCCCCATAAGATTGGCCCTGGGCGGCGGCGAATATGAACGCAAAAGACACCGGGAGTGTTCCCTTGGCCCCGGGCATGGACGGCTCCCGCCCCACGCGAAAACGCCCCGCCGTATGGCGGGGCGCATGACTCACCGATGATGCCAGCTTACCCCTCGCCTACCTGGTGTGCCAGGATGATGGCCCAGGCGACTTCCTTCATGGGTTTGCGGTTGTTCATGGACATCTTCTGGATCTTGCGGAAGGCCTCGGCCTCCGTCAACCCCTGGCGATCCATGAGGATGCCCTTCGCCCGGTCCACCAGCTTGCGGGTCTCCAGCGCGTCTTGCAGATCTTCCACCTGTTTCTGCATCTCCAGGAACTCCTGGAATCGCGCCAATGCCACCTCGATGGCGGGCGCCAGATCGGTCTCCCGGATGGGCTTCACCAGATAGCCCACCACCCCGGCCTCGCGCGCTCGTTCCACCAGATCCTGCTGACTGTAGGCGCTCAAGAGCAATACCGGTGCGATGCGCTCTTCCGTCAGGATCTTGGCTGCCTCGATGCCATCCATGTCCGGCATCTTGATATCCATGATGACGATGTCCGGCTTCAACTCCCTTGCCAGGTTGACGGCACTGCGACCATCCCCAACCTCGCCCACGACCAGATAACCAAGGTTGGTCAGCATCTCTCGAAGATCCAGCCGGATCAATGACTCATCGTCGGCAATGATGACCCGAGTCTTACCCACTGTTGATCACCCCCCACGGAGAGTTTTGGTGAAGCGATGCACCACGCCTCAGCTGTGACAGTCCGATCGTACCATCTGCTGTCGGGCCGTCCATCTACAGTTCCGGCCGCTTCGGGAACGATATCTCGGCGACGACTCCCCCTTCTCGATTGTGGATCGTGAATGTGCCTTTGAGATCATCCCGAACCAGGGTTCGCACGATCTGCAAACCCAGGCTGTCGCTTTGCTCCAGCGAGAAGCCCACGGGCAACCCTCTCCCATCGTCCACGATCCGAATCGTCACACGATCGGCGATGTTGGTGAGTTCGACCTGAATGTGGCCTTCTCGCTCGCCCCCGTCGAATCCATGCTCCAGCGCGTTCAACAGCAGCTCGTTGAACACCAGCGCGCAGTCAGTGGCCTGATCCTCATCCAGGTAAATGCTGGGTCCTCGCAGCTCGATGCGGATCTGGCACCCCGGCTTCAGCGCGACTTGCTCGATCTGGCCGATGATGCGCTGGAAGATCTCACGGATGTTGATCTGCTGTCCCTTATCCCGGGACAGAAAGTCGTGGATGACGGCCACGCTCCAGACGCGATTGACCGCCTCTTCCAATTGCTGGCGCGCTTCCTCCGTCTTGCACCGCCGGGCCTGCAGCCGCAGCACAGAGACGATGTTCTGCAGGTCGTTCTTCACCCGGTGGTGGACCTCCTGCACCCGGATGCGCTGCACGTTCAGCTCTTGTTGCTTCCGGCGGGCCTCCGTGTCGTCATGGACGAGGATCATGGCCCCTGCGTGGCGACGATGATTCATGCGCCACGCCAGCCGGTCGCCGATGGCGGCCGGCAGCGGCCAGGGCGGGTCATAGCGCAGGAGAGGGATCACCTGGCGTTTCCAATATCGAGTTTGCTCTTCCCCCTCCCATTTCTGACACAACCCCGTTCGCAGCGCCGTCGCCACCAGCTCGTCGTCACGGGTCTGTAGCTCGCCGAGCCGCTTGCCGCGCAGGTCCTCCAGATATCCCAGGTGTCGGTAGAGGTGGGTGGCGATGCCGCTGAGGTAGGTGATCCGACGTTGCGCGTCGGTGACCACGATGCCATCCCACTCGCCGAACGGCTCCAGTTGCTTCGCGTCCCGCAGATCGCCGCGAATGGCCATCTGCTGGAACCAGAACAGCGCCCGTTGGAAGACCCGCGAGCGGCGGCGGTGGCGCTCACGCTCGATCAGGTTCGTCTCGATCACCAGCGCGGCGATGGCCCGGCCCTGGCGGTTGCAAATGGGATGTACCTCCTGGATGACGGGAGCGCCCCCCTCTGCGACCCGCTGTTGCCGTCCGGACACCCCGTCATTCAAGGCTCGCAGGACCAGGGGCTCCCTCTCCGGCTTGACGCTCTCCCCCACCAGGGATGTGGGGTATAGGGATGAGATGGAGTGCGGCTGAGCCTGGGCGACGACCACCGCGGAGCGGGGGCTCTGGCGGCAGTAGAGCAGCACGTCCGCCCGGCTCACGTCCGCCGTGATGGCCAGGCCATCCTCCACCCGCTGAAGGTGTTGGTAATCGCTTTCGTCCAACCCTGGACAGCTCTTGATGATGGGATGCATGTTCGTCTACATCCCCGAACCCGCAGATTGCTGCACGGAGTCTTCGTCCCTTCATCATCAGCCGCAATATACAGCAAAAGCCGACGGCTTGCAAGCCATCGGCCCGGAACGGCTCAGGGCGGTGTTGTGACCACCCGGTAGCTTCATGCCCGCCCCCTTTTGCCATCCCCGGGGTAGGGCAAACGACTTTCTTGGTCGGGGCGGGCGGATTTGAACCGCCGACCACTTGAACCCCATTCAAGTGCGCTCCCTGGCTGCGCTACGCCCCGATAGCGTCCCGCATTATATCAGAAGGCCCTGGAAAAGGCAAATAGATTTTGCGATCGGCCGGGGCTTTTTCAAGAGCAGCGAGGGGGTGGTAGCGCCACACCTGGCCGGGGCCGTGGCGGATATGCTTCCGCAAGTGTCCTGCTGGGAGCTCCGCGGGGGCGGATCGGTGGCGAGCATGGGCCGTGGCCACCTTCTCCGCCTCTTCCGCTTCCGCGCGGTGCCGCCGGGGGGCCGATTCGCCTCAGAGTGTGTCTGAACAATGCCGTTGCTTCTGCTGTGGGGAGCCCTTCCGGAAAAAGCCCTTCTTTTGCCTTCGACCTGCCTGATCTCGGCCTGAGTCCTTCGGGAGGGGCCGAGAAAGGCAGGTACAGGCCGGAAAAGTGGGATTTTGGAGGGGAGGTCCCCTCCACACTCCTCCTGTGGAGCTGGTCATTGAGGGAGACCCCTCAGACATCTTGCCGGTAAATTTTCAGACACGCTCTAAAATTCAGGTTGAAAGGATCGAATTTTTAGCAAAGGTCAAGCGTTTCATAAAGTGCCAACGGCGGCTGAAGCGAGGAAGGGGATGCGGGCGTAGGTCCAAAGTACCGCGTAACTTTATGCCCGCTCGGACATCTTATCATTTGTAGAGCGGGTATGTGAACCGATCTCATCCGTGCCGTTCCCTTCTCGCCAGCCCATATATTCCCTCCGAGGCAACCCGATACGCCGCTTAGACGTCTATTTTCTGAAACCACCTCGACATAACTCGGCGGGAAGGGGCGAGGATTCACGCATTCATGCCGTTGGAGAAGGATCAAGGCGGGCTCGCGAGGGTGAGGCCGCTCCTGCCGGCTTATCGGTCTCACCGTCGCGCCGGCCGTAAGTTGCTTGACAAAGGCCATCGCATCGGGTAGACTGCTAGCGGGTGACGACCTGGACGTCGTGTGATGGCCGATGATCTTCCGCTGCGGCCAGGAAGAGTGGTGTTGGAGTAGGTGTTTGGCGCGAGCGGATAAAAGTCTGTGGATGAGGTATGTGGAAGATGGAAGAGGAAATGCAGGTGCCTGATGCCCTGACGGAATTGATCAATCAGGCATCTGCCCAAGGATACATCACATATGACGACATCTTACAAGTCCTCCCGGATGCCGAGCAGAGCATGGAGATCCTGGAGGAGTTGTTTGCGCGCCTTCAGGAACGGGGCATTCCTCTGTTAGAGGAGAGCGAAGCGGAGCAGACCATGGCCGCCGATCTGGAGGGCGAGAAGATCGATGAGGAGGCGGCTCTGGCAGACCTGTCGACGAGTGATACAACGGATCTCTATTTCCGGGAGATGGGGCGGGCGCGCCTGTTGACGGCCGAGGAGGAGACCACGCTGGCGCGCCAGGTGGTCGCCGCGCGCCAGGCTCGACGTCGCCTCCGCCAGGAGCCCGACCTGGATCCGGCGGAGCGCGCGCGGCTGAAGCGCATCATCCGGCGGGGTAAGATCGCCCGCCGTCGCATGGTGGAGGCCAACACCCGCCTGGTGATCAGCATCGCCAAGCGCTACATCGGCCAGGGGGTCCCCTTCCTGGATCTGATCCAGGAGGGCAACATCGGCCTGATGCGCGCGGTGGATCGATTCGACCCGGAGCGCGGGTACAAGTTCAGCACCTATGCCACTTGGTGGATCCGCCAGGCGGTCAGCCGCGCCGTGGCCGACCAGTCGCGCACGATCCGACTGCCCGTCCACGTGGGCGAGAAGCTGCTGCGGCTGCGTCGAGCGTCCCAGATGCTGGAGCAGGAGTTGGGACGCGCCCCCAGCCCGGAGGAGGTCGCCGAGGTTACCGAGCTGCCGCCCGACCGGGTGCGCGGCTATCTCCAGGTCGCCACGCAGCCGCTCTCCCTGGAGCAGCCCGTGGGCGAGGAGGAGGATAGCACCCTCGGCCAGTTCATCGAGGATGAGGACTCGCCCGCTCCGCCCGAGGCGGTCGAGCAGGGTCTGCTGCGAGAGCGCATCAACGAGCTGTTGGATACCCTGAGCCCGCGCGAGGCGCGCATCCTGCGCATGCGATACGGGCTGTACGACGGGCACAGCTACACGCTGAAGGAGATCGGGGATAAGTTCGGCCTAACGCGAGAGCGCATCCGGCAGATCGAGGCCGAGGCGCTCAGCCATTTGCGGCATCCGAGCCGCAGCCGGTTGTTACGGGACTTTGTGGATTGACGACCCTAAGCGTAGACGCGGGGAAGGGCGGGAACGCCATGATAGACGAGGACGACGCCACCGTCGAAGAGCTGCCAGGCTGGCTCCTGGAGGCCGGGCGCGAGCGGGGGTTCGTCACCGTTGACGAGGTGTTGGATGCCATCCCAGAGGCCGGCGATGAGCCGGAGGACTGGGAGGGCACTCTGACCGCGCTACGCGAGGCCGGGATCTCCCTTCGGGAGGAGAGCGAGGAGGTCGAGGAGCCGGAGGAGGAGCTCCCCGAGTCGACGGCGCCCCTGAACGATCTGGTGCGCTACTACATGCAGCAGATCAGTCGCACGCCTTTGCTCACGGCCGAGGAGGAGCGTGATCTGGCCTGGAAGGTCGTGCGGGGCCAGGAGGCTGCCAAGCGGCTTGAGGAGGAGCCCGATCTGGACGAGGAAACGCGCGCGGAATTGCAGAAGCTGGTGGAGGAGGGGGAGAAGGCCAGGGAGCATTTGATCAAGGCGAACACTCGCCTGGTGGTCAGCCTGGCCAAACGGTATGTCAACATGGGGTTGCCGTTCCTGGATCTGATCCAGGAGGGCAACATCGGCCTGATCAAGGCCACGGAGCGGTTCAACCCCTCCCTGGGCAACCGCTTCAGCACCTATGCCTCTTGGTGGATCCGCCAGAGCATCCTGCGCGCACTGAGCAACCGCGGGCATGCCATCCGGCTTCCGGTGCACAAGCGCGATGCGATCCGACGCATGAAGCGCACCAAACAGGAGATGTACAAGACGTTGGGGCGTGAGCCCACCGATGAGGAGCTGGCCGAGGAGCTGGGGATCACCCCGCGAGATCTCGCCGAGCTCCAGCGGCTGGCGATCCGGACGATCTCATTGGACCAGCCGGTGGGCGAGGACGAGGAGACCACCCTGGGCGAGCTGATCGTCGACGGAGAGGCTCCCACGCCCTTCGATGTGGCGTCCCTGAGCCAACTCCGGGAGGACGTGCGGACCGCCCTGGAGTCCCTAAACGAGCGCGAGCGGGAAGTGCTCTACCTGCGCTACGGGCTGGACGGCGGCGAGATGCGGACCCTTCAGGAGGTCGCGGAGGCCCTGGGCGTGACCCGAGAGCGCGTGCGTCAGATCGAGTCCCGGGCGCTTCGGAAGATGCGCTCGCCGCGGGCCAGGCGATCGCTGGCGGGGTATGCTGGCGGCCAGCTCGGCGTGCGTGTGCCGGAGCAGCCGCGTCCGAGGTCGCACGTGACCATTCCCACGACGCTCTCGGAGAAGGAGAACGGCGAGGATCTCACCACGGAGCCCCCGCCGGACCTGAAGGGCCTGATCCAGGGGATCAAGGCTCGCGTTCGGCGCCGGCGGCCGCGCTCGCGCCGGGGGGCCTCCACGTAATCTCGCCGGCTCGGATGCTCTCGCGTGCGCCGAGACCCTGAGCTGAGGTATTCCATATAAGAAAGAGAGCCCGGCGTTTGCCGGGCTTTTTCGCGTGTGGATGGGCGCGCCGATTATGGTCCGTCGGCGCCCGCTTCTGACCTTCGGGCGTTCAGGATGTGTGCCACGACGTCGGCCACCTGGGTGACATCCTGCACATGGTGGTCGGCCTCGGGGGCGGGCTCGTTGCCCACCAGGATGGTGGTCATGCCCATTTCCCTTGCCGGGACCAGGTTGCGTGGGCTGTCTTCCACCAGAATGCACTCCCGGGCGGTGGCGTCCAGGATCTCCAGCGCGCGTTGATAGGCCTTTGGGGCCGGCTTGCTCACGTAGCCGATGTCGGCGACGTCGATGATGCGTTCGAAGAGAGGGGCTATGTCCAGCGCTTCCAGCACCCGTTGGGCGTGTGCGCGTGTGCCGTTGGTGAAGATCACGCGTCGCAGCGGGATGCGCGTCAGCGCGCGACGCAGCGCCGGGTTGGGCTTCAGAAAGGCGCTGGGTTGAAAGTCGTGGACGTGATGCAAAAAGTCGTCCGCATCGATGTGGTGCTCCACCAGCAGCCCGGTCATCGTCGTCCCGTATTTCCGGTAGAAGCGGGTGCGCAGCGCCACCGCCTCCTCTCGTGTGATGCCCAGGCGGCGGACCATCCAGTCATCCATTAGCTCGTGCACGCGGGTCATCAGGCCCGCGCAGCGGGGATACAGCGTGTCGTCCAGGTCGAACAGGATGAACCGGAGGCGAGCGTCTGGTGTCGGCATCAGCGATCCACCTGCAGTGCCAGGGCGACCATGGCGCGAAAGGCCCTGTAGACCACGCGGTAGTCCTCGTGAGTGAAGTCGATGCGGCGGGCGCCGAGACGTTGGCTGCCCGGGATGAGCTCGGCCAGGTCCAGGTGGCCGCTGGTGGCGAACTCCACCGTCAGCCGCACGGGCGTTTCCACCACCCATGGCTCCTTGGAGATCGCGCAGGCCCGCTCGGCCGCCTGACGGATCCGTCGCCTTGCCTCCTCGGGCACCAGGCAGCGCGCCGCGTAGCGGCTGTATCCCTCCTTGACCGCCACGGTGATCAGGTCCTCCCCCAGGAGTGCCTGGGCCTCCTCCGTCACGCGGCGGTCCCCGGTCACCAGCGTGACGGGCACCTCATAGTACCCCGCCAGCGCGGCGTTCAGGCCCACCTCTCCCACCTCGACGCCGTTGATCCAGACGCCGGTGACGATGCTGCTGAACGTGTGATCCAGGATGCCGAAGGCCGTCCCCGCGCGGCTGTGGTAGCCGATGAAGAACGCACGATCGAAGGTGGAGTCCAGCCCCTGGACCATGCCGTCCGGCTTGGGGGTGCCGGTGATCAGCTCCACCGAATCGCTGGCGTGCAACTCCTCAATGAGCAGGTTTCGCATGAGGCCGTGGGCGTCGTTCACCACGATCCGCTTGGCGCCGCCCTGGATCGCGCCCAGGATGGCCGCGTTCACCTCGCCCGTCATCAGCTGTCGGGCGCGCTCGTACTCGGGGTTCCCCATCCTGCCCTGCTGGGGGTGGACGACGCCGGAGATCCCCTCGATATCGGCCGAGATGTATACGTTCACTTGGTCAACCTCCCTCGGTGATCGGCGTGGGCGTAGGCCCCGGGCGGTATCATCCGCCCGGAGGGTGATCGGCGATCATCGGGCTATGCCATCTTGACCACGATATCCCCGATCACGTTGGCCGCCTCATCGCCCCGATCGGCTGCGTTGCTGAGATGACGATAGACCTCTCGGTATTTCAGCATCTCCACGATATGATGGACGTCCTCCGGCCCCTGGAACAGGGCGGCGATCGCCTCCCGGTAGACCTGCTCCACCCGATTCTCCAGGGCCTTGGCCCGTTGCGCATGCTCGGCGGCCACCCCGGGGTGATCCTGCAGTCGGCACATGGCCAGGTAGATCTCGTTGGCCGCCTCACGCAACAGAGAGACCATTCGATGGAGATAGCTGTTGGGCTGGATGTCCAGGAGCGTCATCTCGTCCACGGTGGTGTAGGCGTAATCGATCACATCATCCACCGATCGGGATAGCGCGAAGATGTCCTCACGGTCGATAGGGGTGACGAAGGTCCGATTCAGCTCGTCGATCAGGATGCGGCGTAGCTCATCGGCTTCCTTTTCCAGCCGCTCCACCGTGGCCGCCTCCTCCGGATCGCCGGTCTGCATGAACTTCTCCAGATGCTGGAGGCCTTCCAGCGTCGTCATCGATTGCTCGATCAGCAGGCGTACAAAGTTGTTCTGTCGTGGTTTCAGGAAATTGCGGATAAAGCTCATGGCATACCCCCGTGCCCTCTTCTCCTCCCGTCGAGCATCCGGCGGGGCCGGGGCCGGACGGGTGTGTCATTTCGATGGTGATTCCTGTTGTCAGGATGATGCCGGGTGCAGTCGGAAGTATACCCGGCCCTAGCTCGACTGACAAGACGCAAACCGGTAGCCCCCAGGGCTTTTTCAAAGTCAGTGATGGAAACCGGGATGGTAGGAACACCCGCGTGTCGCCCGACGTAAGTCATTCCCCTGACCGTCAACCGACAGAAAACGGCCCTCATCCCCCAGACCCCCTTCCTGGAGTTTGGCCTTTTTGAGGGAGGGGTTGAAAGAGGGATGCCTTTCCAGTAAAGTTAAGGTGAACATACTTAATCCCACTGGAAGAGGCATCCCACCATGAAAGATAGCACATTTCCAGCGCTTTTGCAGGCTCTGTTTGAGCTGTTACAGGCTCACCGTCCGGTTTTTCGACAGGAGCGGACTTTTCTGCGAGCCATTGGGTTGTTGATCGGAGAGGTGTTCGCGTTTGGTCGGCACACGGTCACGCAGGGGCTCCTGGCCCTGGGGCTGACCGATGCGGACTGGAGTGCCTGGTATCGTCTGTTCAGTCGGAAGCGATTTGATCCCGACAAAGCCAGTGTGTGCCTGCTGGGACAGACGCTGCGGCATGTGCCGGTGAAGCAGCCGTATGTCACTGGGGTGGATAGTGTCCAAGTGCCCCGCAGCAGTTTGAAGATGCCCGGGACCTGCTGGCTGAAGGCGTTAGGCACCGCACCCTTCCGTCCGGGTCTTCATCGGGCCCAGCGCTTTGTGGACGTGAGTTGGCTCATTCCTCCTGAGGGGGGATATAGTCGGGCGGTTCCCCTGTGTTGGCTGCCCGCTTTTCCTGCCAAGGCCGTGTCTGCCGAGTGTCCGCCTCGCAAGGAGTGGGAAGCGGGGCAGGAGGGGATCGCCTGGGTGCGGAAGCAGTTGGACGCCGCCGAGCGGGAGGAGCAGTTGCTCTTAGTGTTGGTGGATGGGAGCTTTGAGAGGGTGGTCGAGTTCTGGCGAGGCTTGCCGGAGCGAGCCGCGGTGTTAGGTCGGTGCGCCCGCAATCGAGTTTTGTATCAGTTGCCGCACTATTCCGGGAGGGGGCGCCCCCCCAGCTACGGTGAACGAGCTCCCCGACCCGCCCAGTGGTTGAAAGTGCGCTCAGGCTGGCAGACCGCTGAGGTGAGGGTGCGAGGGAAGGTGCGAAACCTGCGTTACCGGGTTGAAGGCCCCTATCTGCGAGAAGGATTACCGGATCGGCCGGTGTTCCTGATCGTCGTGCGCGGTCAGGATCGTCGGATCGGCAAGCGACGGATCAGGCGGAAGCCCGCTTTCTACCTGGTGTCCGCCGTGTGGAAGGAGGGGAAGTGGGTTCTGCCCCTTCCTGCGGAAGCGCTGCTAGCTTGGGCTTGGCAACGCTGGGAGCAGGAAGTAGCCCATCGGGAGTTGAAGTGCGGCCTGGGCCTGGGAGAGAAACAATGCTGGAACCAGCGCTCGGCGATCGTCTCAGTGCAGTGGAGCGCCTGGGTGTACGCCGTGTTGGTGTTGGCCGGATATCGCACTTGGGGCTTATGCCAAGGTCCGACCTGCCCCGGCCGCTGGTGGCGAGGATCCAGGCGTTGGTCCTTGAACACCTTGTGGCGTGGATATCGGGCTGCTTTCTGGGGCCATCGGGACTTTCGGGCGGTTTGGATGGGAACCGGGGATAATTGGCTGAAAAAGGGCGACTGGATTGCCGGACTGTGGAACTCAGTGACCGCTGCCGCCCGAATTTAGGCCCTTCCACAGCAATTCTGCTCGCCTGTTAGATTGCTAAAGAGCCAAACTCCAGGAAGGGGGCTCAACGGTGGGTGGTGGTGGCGGCGCAGCCGAGCTGCGCCGCCA
>JAADGJ010000051.1:0-6650 GCA_013152435.1 Chloroflexota bacterium
CTGGATGAGCTCTTCGTGTTACATGGCTTCTTCGCGGACACGAACGACAACTGCATATATGATCCCGACGAAGAGATCGGCAGGGCGGCCGACGGAGCGCGTCCAAGCCGGCGGAGCCCGCCGCGCGTCCCCGGGGCCTATCTCAAGCTGAATTTCCGAGATCCTGACGGCCGCCCTGTAGGTGACAACACATTATACATAGAGGTCATCTATCCGTCTCCCCACGAGTACTTCAGCTACGCTTACCAGATCGAGGTCCCACAGGCGACGGGGGCCCTGGTATATCTGGAGTTACCGCCGGAATCCGTCCCTTGCTCCGTACACGTCCATCCGAAGAACGGCCGTCCAAGCACCGACCTCACCATGAGCAACGCCGACTACTGGCAAGCCGTGCGGACCTCAACCACCGGTTACGCTATCGAGCATACCTTCATCGTCGAGCACAAGGCTCTCATCTATTTGCCGCTCATCAGGAGGCATTCGGAATAAGGATGACGGAGGCGGGAGATTTACAGCCTCATCCTGAAGATCCGACCGTTCGCGCCGGCTCCCGTGGCGACAGGCCATCGGGATCGTTCACCCGGGCGCCGGGCGGCGCGGGCACCGGTCCCCGCAGCAACGGATCGTCGGTGGCGCGCATCCACCGCTCCAGCCGGCCGCGCATCTCCTCCAACACCCCCGCCAGGGCCGGATCATCGACCAGGTTGCGCGTCTCGTTGGGATCGAAGACCAGATCGTAAAGCTGCTCCGTCGCCACGGGCCGATCCCGCCAGCCGTGCTGTAACCATACGTCCTTGCTGGGGCCATCGTCGCAGTTGGGCAGCACCGGCCGATCGCGGCCGTCGAAGCGCCGGATGTACTTCCAACGCCGGGTGCGCACAGCCCGCTGCGGCTCGTACGCGGCGTGGTACGTCACCTCGGCGAAGATCTCCTCATGGATCTCGTCCGCCTCGCCGCGGATCAGCGGCAGCAGCGACTCCCCCTGCAGCCAGGGCGGCCGCTCAATCTCCAGCAGATCGCAGATCGTGGGGAAGATGTCGATGTGGGAGACCATGGCGTCGATCACCCGGCCGCCGGTGAAACCGCCGGGGCCGCGCATAATGAGCATGACGCCGATGCCGTGATCGGTCAGGTTGCACTTCATGCCTGGGAAGGCGATGCCGTGGTCCGTGGTGCAGATGACCAGCGTGTCCTCCGCCAGGCCGCTCTCCTCCAGTGCGTCCAGCACCGTGCCGATGCCCCAGTCCAGTACGCGGGCGCTGGCCTTGAACGCGGCCATGTCCCGCCGGGTCTCCGGCGTATCGGGCAGCGGATGGGGCGGCAGGCAGAAGCGCGGGTCCTCCTGTGGGCCGGGCTCGTGAAACTCGCGGTGGGTCTCGATGAAGCCCACGGAGAGGAAGAACGGCTGCGATGGACGGCTCTTCAGGAACGCCGCGGCCGCCGGGGCCACGTGCTCGGCCCGGTTGCTCTCCACGGGCACGATGCGATCGTAGCCGATGACACTGGCGTCCTGGGCCACGTGTTGGACGCCAATGAGCGTGGACGTGTACCCGGCCCCGCGCAGCGTGTGGACGATGTGCTGGTGGTAGTCGTGCAGCGAGAAGCCGCGATGGGCTAGGCCGATCATGCCGCTGCTGTGGGCAGACTGGCCGGTGAGCAGCGCCGCCCGGCTGGG
This sequence comes from Chloroflexota bacterium, assembly GCA_013152435.1. NCBI lineage: Bacteria > Bacillati > Chloroflexota > Chloroflexota bacterium. The sequence continues at coordinate 1,676 of JAADGJ010000051.1, forward strand.
TGAGCAGGTGGGCGCGGCGCAGAACGCCTGTCGGAAGAGGACGCCCTCCTCGGCCAGCCGCTGGATGTTGGGCGTGGGCACGGCGTGGCCGTACGGCTGCACGTACCGGCCAGTATCATGCGAGTGGATATACAGGATGTTGGGACGGCTCATGGATGTACCTCCGCAATGACGGATAACGAAGGATAAACGCTATCGCTGCAATGGGTAGCGGCGATTCATGAATCGCTGCTACCCATCTTCCAATCTACCGATCGCTACCTACCGGGTCTTCTCGATATATCGTACGTTCTCCACGTCTTTGAAATCGGCATCCTGGGTCCACAAAGTAGCATCATGTGCAAGCGCCGTCGCGAGCATCACGCTGTCGGCCATGGGCAGCTTCCTTTCCACCGATAACTTCGCCGCCATCAACGCCAGCTCGGCTGTTAGATCCACCACCTCCCCTTCCATCATCACGGCAATCGCCTGCAGCGCCGCGCCCTCTCCACGCTGTTGGAGAACCTTTTTGAATACCTCATACAGGCTAAGGGTGGGAACGATCAACTCTGAAGTCTTCTCGATCGCCGGGGCGAAAAACTCCGCGTTCGGCCCGTCCGCGAAGTACTCCAGCCAGCCGCTTGAATCCACAACATTCATAGCCGATCCGACTCCCGCTCGATGGAGGTGTCGATTCCCTTCAAGAAGCCGCGCGCTTCCTGGACAGGACGGATAGGGATCAACTCAATGCGATTATCGTACAGGAAAACTCTGATTTTCTGGCCGGGATGGAGACCGAGTGATTTGCGGATCCTATTGGGAATCACGATCTGAAATTTGGGTGAAATTTTCACAGTATCCATACCTATCCTCGCTCGATATCCTGATCGTAATACACCCTTATTATACCAGTTGCATAGGAGGAAGCCAATTGAGACATAATAGCGGCACGGTAGCGGCGATTCATGAATCGCCGCTACCGTTACCGCCGCTACCGCCTGCCGAGGACCGGGTGCAACTCGTTGCGGCCGTCTACGTACACGGCCACCCACTGGGCCAGCCGCTCGCCCAGCCGAGCGCAGGCAGCGATCTCCCGTTCCGCCCGGGGCTCGCCGGCCAGCACGGCGCCGTAGTGCAATGTGAACTGCTGGGCCACGTAGTCCGTCACGCCGAACACCAGGAAGCCGAAGTTCATGAGCACGGTCAGCAGCGATAGGCAGGTCAGCTCCGCGCCGCCGCCCCACCCGCCGGACGACGAGAAGGCGCAGGCGATCTTGCCATCCACCTTGCCCCATATCTCCCTCGCCGCCTCATCCCAGAACCGCTTCATCTTCCACGAGAGCACGCCCAGATTGGTCGGCGAACCCACGGCCAGACCATCACACCACCGGATGTCCTCCGGGGTCGCCTCGTCCACCGACTTCAGGCGCACCTCCATGCCCGGCACACCGCGGGCGCCTCGCGCCACATGCTCCGCCATCTTCGCCGTATGACCCGTCGCGCTGTCGTACAACACCAACACATTGCCCATCGTAGACTCACGCCTCCTCTTTCCTTCAGGATATCTCGTCCTCGTAACGCCTCATGGTCGCCAGCTCCCGAGGCAGATGCACCTCATAGGGCTCCCAGTCGATCCACTCCCCGCTCAGATAGCCATCATAAGAGATGGCCTTCAGCAGCTCCATCGCACGCCGAATGTCGATATCCCCCTCGCCGATGGGCCGGAGCTCCAGCCGATCCAGGCGGGCGGATCCGTCGTGGACGTGGACGTGCCGGATCCACGGGCGCAGGATCTGAAACGCCTGATCAACGGTCCTCCCGGCCTGCCGAACCGGATGCATCACGTCCCAGTTCACCGCGACGGCGGGATGATTCACCCGACGCATGACCTCGGCCACGTGATCCGGGTCGCACCAATCGTCGTGGGTCTCCAGGCAGACCACCACGCCCCGCTCCCGCGCGTGCCCGGCGACGGCGCGCAGGGACTCGGCCAGGAGATCGATCGCCTCCTCGCGGCTCACGCCCTCTGGAATGGCGCCGCCGAACACCCGGATGCGCGGGGCCCCGACGTCCGCCGCCAGGTCGATGCACCGCAACGTCTCGTCGACCTGCTCCCGCGCGGTCGCCGGGTCCGCGTATCGGCAGGAGGTGGCGATGCAGCAGATCTCGATGCCGCTGTCGATCGCCTTCTGCCGGGCCTCCCTCCGCCGGGTCGCGTCGGCGTCGAGCTCGATGCCGTGCGCATGCCCGGCGCTGATCCTCGGCTCGATGCCGTCGTAGCCATACCGCTTCGCCAGCGTCAGCATCTCATCCAGGCTCAACTGGGGACAGGAAAAGCTCATGAACGCGTACTTCATCTTCGGCCTCCCGGTCATTCGATCTCAACGGCTACGCCCCGCTCGGCCGAGGCGTAGATCGCGTCGGTGATCTTCTGTACGATCAGCGCCCGCTCCAGGCTCGTTTCGGGCTGCCGGCCCTCCCGGATCGCCGCGGCGAAGTCCTGCACCGGGCCGGCATGGGTCATGGCGTAGTCCTCATCGCCCTCCCAGATCGTCCTGGACACGACGCCATCCTCGGTCGTCGTATCATCGTGCACCACCGCCTTGCCCTGGCCCGGGGTCATCTGCAGCCGCAGCGAGCCCTTGGTGCCGACGACCCGCCAGGCCTCCTCGGTCTGGGCGGCCATGTACTCGCCGCGCTCCAGCGTGATGACGGTCCCGTCCTCACAACGGATGAACGCCGCGAAGTGGGTCTCCGCGTCGGAGCCCGGCGCCACGTGTGACTCGAACTGGGGCGGCACCGTCCAGGTCTGGGCCAACACCAGCCTCGGCCGGAGCGACCAGCCGGTGATGCCCAGCAGGTAGTCCAGATCGTAGCAGCCCCAGTTGGTCAGGATCCCCCCGCCGTTGAGCGAGCGATTCAGGCGCCAGGCCGGCGGCGTCATCTCGGGGGGCCTCCCGGCGGCCTTGACGGCCCGGCAGTGCAGCACGCGCAGATCCCCCAGGGCCCCGCTGGCGATCAGATCGGACGCCGCCCGGGCGGACGGGAGGAAGCGGAAGCGAGACGAGCAGCAGCCGGCGACCAGATCGCCACGGGCCCGGATCATCCGCTCCACCTCGCCCGCGTTCATGGCCACGGGCTTCTCGGTCAGCACGTGCTTGCCGGCGGCGAAGGCGCGCAGCGCCAGCTCGGTGCGATCGCGGGCGGGCAGCGCGAGCACCACCGCCTCCACCTGCGGGTCAGCGAACAGGTCGTCCGCATCGGTGTATACCGTCCCCACGCCGAATCGCTCGGCCGCCTCCCGGGCAGCTTGCTCGCGCAGGTCGGCGACGGCGACGACGTCGATCAGCGGCGAATCCGTGGCCATCTGCAGGTGCACGCGCCCGATCACGCCGCACCCGACCACGCCCAGCCTTACCGGTTCCATACCGACACCTCCCATCATGTTCCCCATCGGCACGACAGGGCAAGACACAAGACAAGTGGAGCAGGTCTCCTTACCCGCTCCCCGACAGGAGCGCAAGGCCTTGCACCCCATCCGCATCAACTGAACCCGTAGGGGCGACCCGGCGGGTCGCCCTTACTACCGATCGACAACCAGGAGAACAACGGCCGCTTGTAGCCCGCTTCCGGTCTATTCTCGAGGCGACACAAGCACGAGTAGAGTTCCTTGCCCGGGCGACGAAAGCAGCGACGGTAACTTCCACGCCGCCGCAGACGGAGCATGGGAGCTCCGCCTGCTGTTGGGAGGGCACGGCAGCCGCTCTCCTCCTATCTCAACCTGCTTCCATCCCCCCCACACGGAACGGAGCGTCACGCGACCCCGTTGCCGGTAAAGTATCGAGCGGCTACCTTCTGCAGGAAGCTCCGCCCCATAACCCGATACCCCTCCGCGTTCGGATGCAGTTCGTCCGGCAGGAGATGCTCATACCCCGGCCCCAGGATCTCCAGCCCGTTGACGTAGTGCAGATGACGGTCGCCGTGGGCCCGCAGGGTCTCCACCGCGGCCTCCACCTCCTCCCGCATGATTCTCAGGGTCATGTCGACCGCGTTGGGCGTGTCCTCCCGCGGCGGCGAATAGATGGGCGACATGACGACGAACGGCACGTCCGGATGCCGCTCCCGGACGATCTGCACGAAGCCGATGATGGCCGGCCGAAAGGTGCGCAGGTTCAGGCTGCTGGCCCCGTAGATGTTGATCCCCACGCACATGGAGAGATAGTCGGCGGGCAGGTCCCGGATCATGCGGGCGATCATCGGATCGAGATGGCACTGGCCGCCGAAGCCCAGACAGGTCAGGTTCAGCCCATGCCCGCGGGCCACGATGGCCGGCCAGGTCTGCGTGGGCGAGGCGGCCGCCCGGCACTGGGTGATGGAGCTGCCGTAGGTGATCCAGCGCGGCCGCTTATCCTCGAACGGGGCCACGCTTACCCCATCGCTGAGCTCCAGGGAGCGCAGGCGGAACTCGCCGAACTGGGGCAGCCATAACTCGATCACCTTCTCGCCGGCGGGCAGCCCATCGAACCGGAAGCGATCTCTGCCGTCCAGCTCGGCCGAGCCCAACAGCTCGCCATCGCAGCAGATGTCGATCCCGGCCATTTCCGGATAAGGGACGATCTCCCCGGCGACCAGCGTGGTATCGCTGCGGAAGGCGATCCGGACCCCAGCGGGCATGGCCGCCCGCTCCTGAAGGGCATCAGGGGGGAAGAGGGCGCGGTCCTGATGAGGGATGCGCCATGGCATCGCCCATTTTTCGGTGTGCTGTACGGAGACGGCGCCATACCACGTAAGGCGAGGATCATCGGGACGAAGCGTGTAGGACATCGATGTTTCTCTCTGCGTTTTTTGTAGGATGTGGTGATCTCCCTATCGGATGTCGGTGGGCCTGCGAGGGCCGTCTCGTAAGGGAGGGGCGATTCGTGAGTCTCCCCATTGGTATCAAGTTAAGCGATACAGAAGCGTGACCCCGCATCTCTGGGGTGGCTCGGAGGGGCTA
>JAADGJ010000051.1:6729-32199 GCA_013152435.1 Chloroflexota bacterium
ACCGGCCAAAGCCCCAACCAGGCAGGTAAAAGGCGAGAAAAAGAGTTTTTCTGCGGAGGGGCTTCCCCTCCGCACCTCCCCTTTCAGGTGCGACCGCCCGTGGAGGGAAAAAGCGACAGGCGGGAGCCTCGCCCATGCTGTTCGGTTGATGCGAATAGGGCGATTCATGAGTCGCCTCTCCCACCACCTCATGAGCCGGACCGCTCGAACAGTTCCTGCGGCTCCGCCGCCTTCAGGATCGTCTGCCCGGCCAGGGTGAGCCCGGAGGCCCGCACGGCGGCGATGTGACGGATCGCCCCGGAGGCGTCGCGACGCGCCCAAAGCGCCTGGCCGTCGAAGGCGCCCCCCTCCCATCGAACCGACACGGGTTTCGTGGCCAGGATGAAGAGGTCCACCGCCTCGTCAGTCGTCACCTCCAGGGCAACGGGATGCCCCTCCTCCGCTTGCGCGACGACGAGCGCCACCCGCGGGAGCGAGGGTTGGCCCGCCGGCTGAGGCCACAGGACCACGGGCAACGCGGCCGGCAATGTCGTGTGCAAGGTGTACGTCACATCATGCGCAGGCTGCTTCCCGTACAACGCCGCCCAGCCTCGCACCGGGTCGAGCTGCCCCGTCTCAACGCGCACGCCGGGCCGCTCCGGGAAGGCGGGGATCAGCGCCACGTTGCCCAGCTCGGGCTCAGCGCTGCGCACGACGCCATCCCCCTCCTGGACGATGGCGCCCGGACGCACGCCGTCCCCCCGCTGAGCCTCGACGATGGGCGCCAGGTGGAAGATCTGCTCCACCGTGTGCTCCCCATCGCCCAGCACCCAGTCGGCCAGGACGATGTATTCCCCCTTGACGATGAACAGGGCGCGAGCATGCCAGATGGAGCGATCCAGCGAGGCCCGGTCCTCCTCAGAGGGCACATAGCCGATAGAGCGGGTAGCAAAGCCGTCCTTGTACCAGCCCAGCCCGAAGTCGCAACGCTCGCCCACGACCCAGACCGTGTCCGGATCGGGCCGCGGCTCCGGGCGACTCAGCAGGCGGCGGTTCTGCCCCTTGCCGTCCACCAAAATGGCGTTATGGCCGCGCGGGCCGCGCCAGTACGGTTCGAACTCATCCCGCTTGTACTGGTAGATGCTGGGATCGTGGATCAGCGGTCGACCGTGCGCGTAGAGGACGAAGTTCAGCTTATCCTCGTGCTGATGTCCCAGGCCGTAGTAGCCCGCGTCGAAGATCACGTAGAGCGCGCCCTCGTCCCAGCCACTGCGGGAGATGTAGTAGCCCGCGTGTGGATAGGCGATGGAGGTGACATCCGGCGGCTTCCCTTCGCCCCGTCGGCTGGCCAGATACCGAAAGTCATCCCGATGCGGGAACAGCTTGGCCGCCAGCGTGAGCGGCCCGACCACGGAGAGCAGCGCCGGGCTGCAGTCGTTCAGCAGCGGGACGTTCAGGTCCGGCTGGGCAATGCCGACGTACACGGCCATCGCCCGCTCGACCAGGTCGGCGAACTCCTCGAGGAGGTCACGATCTGTGAGGCGGGCCAGCTCGTAGAGGGAGGTCAGGCCGCGCACCGGGAACCAGTGATAGGTGGTGGAGCACTCCGCCTGGAAGCCGTCCGGCAGGAAGCACACCCGGTTGATCCACTCCAGCCGGCGCAGCGCGCAGTGCCAGAAGCGCTCGGACTCCCTGAACTCCGAGAACAGGAGCGCCGTCACGCCCAGGCCGGTGCTCTCCACCTGGAACCAGTTGTTGCCGAACAGCGCCTGGTGCGCCAGAAGGTAACGGCCATGCTCCAGGTAGGAGCGGGCCATATCGAACAGCATTTCCCCCTGAAAGCGCGGCTGATCCGCCACGGCCATCAAGATCATCGGCCAGACCTGACCGGAGCGGTTGCCCACCTCTAGAGTGCGCCACTGCAACAGCGGCTGCCAGCGGTCGGGCACGGGCGAGACCTCCTGCCAGGAGCGCAACAGGCGGATCAGATGCGTCAGATATCGTTCATCGCCCGTGCGACGGAATGCCATCGCGAGCACGTATGGGTGATAGTGATAATTCAGGGAGACATTGGACTCCAGGTCCCGGAAGAGGATAAGCGTCCAGTCCACGCCATCGGTGAACTGATGACGATGGTGCATGTGGGCGTGCAGCGTGAAGATGTCCCGGCAGATCTCATCCGCCTCCGTGAGGTCTACGTCCGTCTCCCGGCCGACGAAGTACTCATCCCGTAGGGAAGCCAGCCGGGCGACGTGCCGTATGTACGCCTCGCGAGCGGTCGCGTAGTCCCCCTTCTCTACCGCCTGACGCACCTTGGCCAGCTCCGGCCGCTCCAGATCGATCGCGTCCCAGAACTCCTCATCCGTCACGACACGCAGGCCGACCCACCGATCGTGGCGCAGAGATTCACCGGTGAGGTGGAAGTAGTATTCGGCCCAGGCGGGGATCAGCGGGAGCCCCGTCTGCCGGGCCCTCAGCGCCACCCACAGGATCACCTCGGTGGCCAGCGTCCCAAACGGCTCATCGCGCAGGCGAGGCACCCGATACATCCACTCCTCGCCGAAAAGGTCCCTGGCGGCCTGGATACCGGGCTGCTCCAGCGCGCTGCCGATGGGCTCCAGATGGCTGAGCAGCCGGGTCATGCCGACAAGCCGCCACTGCTCCGCCGCGGGGAAGCCGGTCAGGCAGAATCCGGCCAGGGTCAAAAAGATGCCATTGAGCGCCCGGGCGGTCAGGGAGCGGGTCACATTGAAGCAATAGAGAAATTCGGCGTGGTCATACAGAGCGCGCAGCAAAGCCCTGGCCCGATCATCGTCCAGATCAGGCAGTGCGTCGACCAGGGCCAGCAGCAAATGCAGGCCGCGAATCGCGGTCGGCCACAGGTCGCCGGGATCAGGCCTCAGCTCCGGGACGTAGGGCAGGGGATGCTCGGCCAGATCGCGCAACAGGCTCTCATGGTCGGGCAACGGCGCCTCCTCCCCCTCACTTAGCCGGGCGACCAGCGATGCCAGCCCGCTCAACGGGCCGGGCGGATCCGCCCGGAGCTGGGCCAGGGCAGCGGCCAGGGTCTTATCGGATGGCTCGAAATAGAGATCGCGATGCATAGCATTTCCTCGCTTTCTCCATCGCTTTGCACATCGTTGTGGTTCTGGCAAGAGCAGACGCTCAAAACTGTTGGCAAGCATAAAGAGCATAGCATAGGAGCGGATGGTTGTCCACGACGCCACGCGTGAATGACGGGATTGCCTCGCCCCGAGACGAGGAAACCTCGAGCGAGAAGTCATCGCGCCTACCAACCGAGGCCCCGAAACGCTCGACACCGGGACAAACTGTGTCCCCCCCCCAAAGACCAGTCGGCCCTGCGCACCACCCAACTCATGGTGATCACCCGCATCTCACCACGGGGTCGCAGAAAGCGCAGAGAGGGGGAAATACAGGTGAGGCCCTGCACCCTCGCTGCCTCCAAGGGCGTGTCTGAGGAATGCCTTTATTTCTGCTATGAAGAGGTCTGGAGGGGCGAAGCCTCTCCGGAAAAACCTTCTCCCGCCTTCGATCTGCCCAGCCTTGGCTTGGGTCCTGCGGAAAGGGCCGAGAAAGGGCGGTTCAAGTCATTGGTGCGGGCGTATCTGGGAAGCGATGAGCAAGACTAGACGCAATGCTGAGTTGGCGTTTGATGGCGTTCTGGGTTATACTGGTCTTAGACTGGTCTATTTGGAGGCAAAAGATGACGACGGTTGGAGCTTATGAGGCCAAAACGCATCTCTCCCAACTCCTGGAGCGGGTCGCCCGGGGAGAGCGAATCGTGATCACCAAGCACGGGGTGCCCATAGCGGCCCTGGAGCCCGTCACGCCTGCCCGTCAAGTCGAAGCCCGGAAGGTGGTGGAAGCCTTGAGGACGTTCCGCCGAGGGCGTCGCTTGGGTGGTCTTCGGCTACGCGATCTGGTTGAGGAGGGTCGACTGTGAGCGCCAGTAATGCCTTCGTGCTGGACGCCTCGGTTGCGCTGTCTTGGGGTTTTGAGGATGAGACGAACCCTTATACGGAGGCGGTCCTGGATGCGTTGGCTGAAGGAGAAGCCTTCGTACCCGCGATTTGGCCCTTGGAGGTCGGGAATGCGTTATTAGTGGCGGAACGCCGGGGACGACTGAGCCAGGCGGACACGGTGCAGTTCCTCTCCCTTCTCCAAGAGCTGCCCATCACTATAGAGCCGACAAGGCCGGAACGAATGTTCGGAGAGATCCTGGCCTTAGCCCGTGAGCAGAGACTCTCCACCTACGATGCATCTTACCTGGACTTGGCCATGCGTTTGGGGATTCCCCTGGCCACGCAAGACGAAGCCCTGCGCCAAGCTGCCACTCGCTGCGGAGTATCGGTGCATGGTGCACCAAGGCCGTCTGAGGGTTCGACCAAGTAATGGTTTGCCGTGAGGAAAGTGTTTTTCACAGCGGTGATCGAGTGGGATGGGAACTGGTGCGTAGCTCCGCGTCCGGAATTGGACATCTCGAACGTAGGAAGCGCACATCGCAGCACCACCGCTGCAGGGCCGGAGCGCATTGCCTCAAGCCCCATCCGGTTGGCAGCAAGCGGTAGGGGCCAGGTGCCCCGGCCCCTACCAGTCGATGTAACGCTCAATTTGATGCGAACAAGGCTGTCCCTATCGGGCGGGGAATTCACCTTCGTCTAGCCCGATGACCCGGCCGTCGGCCAGGGCCAGGCGGATGGCGGTGGCGTCGGTCTCGACGGGCGCGTCGAGCCCGGTCACCGGACATGCCTCGCCCGGCCGCACGGGGTATAGCAGCGTGACCAGCCGCACAGGGCCGGTCGACACCCACTCGTACACGGCCGTCGGCGTCGGCGCGTACTCTCCCTGCTGGTGATTCCCGATCGACTTCCACCCCTGCCACTCCGGCTTCTCCTGTCCGCTCACCACTCGCACGCTCAGGCCGGGCAGCGGCGCGGGGATGATCGCCAGGTTGGCCTGGTCCAGATCGGCGCTCCGCACGCTCAGTCCATGCGCCTCGGCCGCCTCCGTGTTCAGATGCCACAGCGCCTGATACCGATGCAGCTCTCCGTCCGCCGGCTCCAGCCGATCGACGACCAGGATACAAGGTCCCAGCCCGTCGAACCCTCGCCTCAGGAAGATGACCTTCCGTCGATGCGTCACCGTGCGATCCGCCTCGGGGCCATATCCCTCATCGTACGCGGCCTCGACAACTTCATAGCGATCCGTGCTACGCCAGAGGGCGCCGGCCGGCCGGGTGAGATCGAGATCCTCCCGCCGGAAGTGCAACCGGCGATTCTGATCCTGGCCGTCCACGCGAACGGTGTTGTGGGCGCGAGTGGAGAGCACATAGCGGCGCATCTCGGAGGTATCGTAGGCGTAGTTGCCGCCCTCGGTGAGCAGCAGCCGGCCATAGGCGTGCAGCAGCAGGTTCAGCTTGTCCTCGTGCTGATGGCCGTAACCGAAGGGGCCGCCGTCGAACAGCGCCCAGACCGCGTCCGGCTTCCAGCCGGTGCGCATGGCGTAGTAACCGGCGTATGGGAAGGCCACGGACGTCTCCTCCGGCGGTGAGCCCTCCCGGCCGCACGTGTAGGCCCAGCGGAAGTCATCTCGCTCGGGATAGAGGGCCGCCGCCCGCTCCATGAGCGGCGCTACCTCCAGCCAGCCGCCGTCGTTCACGTCGGGCAGACGGCCGTCGGGCATCATCATGCGCACGTTGGCCGCGTGCACACGCTCCAACCCGGAGCGGAAGGCGTCCGGCACCGGCTCGTCGTAAGCCTCGCACACGTCCCACAGCCACTGATAGTTGCGGATGACCACCTGATGGTAGCCGGTGGAGAGCTCGATCTGGAAGCCATCGGGATAAACCTGCCGATCCAGCTCCTCCACCAGCCGGCCGAAGGCATAAGCCTTCCAGGCAGGCGCGTCCCGGAACTGCGGGTAGAGGATGCCGATCTGGGCCAGGCCATTCATCTCCATGATGAGCCAGTTACCGCCCTCCCGGTGGAAGTTCCTCAGCCGCCAGCCGTGCTCCCACACGGACTTGTACCAATCCACCAGGTCATCATCGGTGAAGTGGGGCGAGCGATAGAAGCTATGTAGCGCCCACTGCCAAGGGCCGCCCATACGAATGCCGGCCTCGATGGTGCGCCAGCACCAGGTGGCGCCGCTGGGCGCGTCCTCGGGGACAATGGCCTGGCGCACCCAGCTACGGAACAGCCGAACGAAGCATTCGGCGTAGCGCTCGTCGCCGGTCTCACGGTAGCGTTGGGCCAGGATGGCCCACTCGTAGTGGCGGTTGAGCTGCCAGGGCCATTCCCGGTATTGGTTATACGTAGGATTGGCCTCCCAATCCACCTCGCCCTCAAACCGGTGCGGCGTGCTGCAGGAGATCAGCTCCAGCCGCAGGATACGCTCGGCGGCCTGGGCGATGGTCTCGCCGGGGTACATGTAGCTGTAGCCACGGAAATCCCGCTGGATACGAAGGAGCCGCTCCGGCTGGAGCGTGCGGCGCACCTCGGCGGCGAACAACCGACGGGCCGTGGCGAGATCGCCACCAGCGACGGCGGCCGGGATGCCTTCCAGACCCGGGCGGGTGGTATCGATCAGCTCCGTAAAGAACCGCTCATCGGTCAGCCGGGGGCCGACCACAACCGTCTCAGACATATCCCATCCCCCCGATCCACACCCTCGCAGGATGCCCATACAGCATAGAGAGGGGACCACAGCTGGCCGGGCTCCCACGCCCGGCCAGTGGGCGTAGGAGCCACCACAGCTTGTCCGACTTCCCCGTAACTCCCTAAGAGTGTGTCTGAAAAACGCTGTTGCTTCTGCTGGGGGGAGGCCCGGAGGGGCTCCGCCCCTCNNNCTCCGCCCCTCCGGAAAAAGCCCTTCTTTTGCCCTCGACCTGCCTGGCCTCGGCCCAAGTCCTTCGGGCAGGGCCGAGAGAGGCAGGTGCAGGCCGGAAAAGTGGGATTTCCGTGGAGGGGAGGACCCCTCCACACCTCCCCCTGTGGATCTGGTCGTTGGGGGAGCCCCCTCAGAACATCTTGCCGGTAAATTTTCAGACACGCTCTAAGCCAGCGAAGTTGTGAGCCGACACCAGCATGGCACGATCCGCCGCGGATCGCACGCTTTTTCGTCAGATGCTATGCCAGCTCAATGCGGAGCCGGATCGTCCCCTCCTCCCGAGGCTCGGCGAAGGCGAACACCACCCGCCGGATGTCCGCCCGGCCCTCCGCCAGGTCCACATCCCTGACCTCCTCCACCCGCGGGGAAACGGCATCCGGATCAAAGCGCACGCGCAGCGCGCCCCGCTCTCCGCTCAACGTCACCTCCGACGCGCCCATATCCACCTGGCCGAAGGTGATGAGCACGCTCTCCAGCATGCCGGGCCCGCTGGCGAACCGAACGTCATCCACCAGCTCCACCCAACCCCGCGGCGGCTCCCGATGCAGGGCGACGGTGCGTTGGAGCGAGGCCAGATCGGCCTCCCCGGGATAGGCGCCCCTCAGCTCCAGCCGAAGCAAATCGATGATCTCATCGGCCCGATGTTCCAATAGCTCAGCGCCGTGCTCCCGACCGGGGAGCTGCTCCCGCCCATTGGGGACGGGCACGGAATGCCCGCGAGAGGAGTTCACGAAGTGCTCATAGCGCTCCGGGCCAAAGTACGCCCGGGTATACCGCCCGCGCCCGGGATCGGCGATCACTGACTCCTCACGCACGTGGACGATGATGCTCCCCACATCGTTCTGGTTATGCATCTCGCCGTTGTGCCCTCCCTTGGCGGCCAGCACCAGGGCTCCCGGGTCCGCCGGATCGTAGCGGGCGATCATCCACATCATGCCCCGGAACCAGTCGTGCGGGGCAGGGACAAAGCGCCCCGCCGGCTCATCCTCCGGACGCCAGAAGAGGCCGCGCAGCCCCCATGAGAGCATCCGCTCCCTCGGGCTCTCCTCCTGCTCCCGGGCCAGCCGCATGAGGTCAGGCAGATCCAATCGCCGGGCGAGATAGGCCAGATGCGGAGCGGTAAGCCGCACACGCCGATTGCAATCGGAGAAGTTCACGTAGGCGCCCGGGCTGAGCAGCGTGCGCAGCGGATACTGAGCGATCCGCCGGATCCGCTCTCCATCGAGGAAATTGACCATCCCCTCCGTTCGATGCTCCACCAGGTGGGCCAGGATGGTGTAATAGCCAAAGCCATAGGACCAGTATCCGGGCCCCTCAGACGATCCCCCGTCGGGGTCGAAGGTGTCCAGATAGTCATCCAGGGAGCGGGCGGCGCGAGCGATGATCTCCGCCAGACGGGCCATATCGGATTCCAGGTAGATCGCCGCTCCCACCACGCCGCCGTTGCACACGGCCGTCCAGTTGTTCACGTTGCGCAAGTGGGTGTTGTACAGCCACCAGTGATCGTGCCGGGTCAGATACGGAGTGAAACACCGGCGATCGACCTCATAGCGAATCCGCTTCCCCAGGGCCGGATCCAGTTCCCTCCCCAGGAGGAGGTCCAGCTCGGCCAGATACAGAGCGGTCATGGCCGCGCCCAGGTCGATCACGGGATGCTCCATATCCGTCAAGGCGCGCTGGTGCGCCGGATATGCCCAGCTGCTCTCTTCGCAGATGGCCCAGGCCACGTCCAGCAACGGATCCAGGAAGCGTCCCTGATACTCCAGGCACTCCGCCAGGGCCAGGCGACACAGCATCTGGCGCCGACGCGCCATCGGGTCCTGATATCCCTCCCGCTGACCGATGCGCACGAACTCCAGATACAGGGTGGCCGGCAACGCCGGGATCGGGCTCTCGGCGTCCGCCTCGGCCTGGGCGATCATCTCCGACACCGCTTCCTCGCCCAGGACGGCGCGAACCGCCTCCCAGGCCGCGCGGTCGGCCGCGGGCGGGAACGGAGGATCCGACGCTCCCGCATGCAACGCCCGCTCGATATCGATCGGATTGTACCGGCAGAGCATGACTCCTCCTCCTGCATCTACAGCTTCCCCTGAGTACCAAAGAACGCACCGAACCGGTGCGCAAACAACAAGCGTGGACGGGACCGCCCACGCTCTCCATGGCTCGCCGTGCTCGCATGGTGGAGGCGGCGCTACCTCCCCGAGCTCAAAGGCCCCATGGGGCCCAGCAGCCACTGCAGCCCCAGGGAAATCCCGATCAGGATGACCTCCACCAGGAACACCCGGCTAGACCGATGCCACAACAGGCTTTTCTCTACACCGCCTCGCAGGTAGCCCTCCAGGACGATCACACAGGCCAGCCAGATCAGGCCCAACAGGAAGACACCGAACTTATCCAGAGCGCCCAAGATCCATGGGCCCAGTCGCAGGATCACCACAAGATCGATCAGGTTGATCCGCCACAACAAGACCAGCCACAAGCCCAAAGCGGAGAGTAGTCCCCAGGCCACGTAACAGGCCAGATACAACGGGAGCAGGTGCCAGAACCGTCGGGAGTTTCCCTGCATCTCAGGCCACCATTCCCTCGCCGACCACGCCCTTCAAGGAGAGCTCCTCGGCGTAGTGGCAGGCGACGAAGTGCTCCCCACCGATATCCCGCAGCGTTGGCTCCTCCTCCGCGCAACGGTCCCGTGCATACAAGCAGCGCGGGTGGAAATAACATCCACTGGGCGGGTTCGCCGGGTCGGCCACGTCCCCTTGCAGCACGATGCGGCGACTGCGATCCCGCAGCCGGGGGTCCGGCTTGGGCACGGCGGAAAGGAGCGCCTCCGTATACGGATGCTTGGGGTGAATGTACAGCTCCTCCGTCTCCGCCAACTCCACCAGCTTGCCCACATACATCACCGCCACCCGGTCGGAGATATACTCCACCACGCTCAGGTCGTGGGCCACGAAAAGATAGGTCAGATCAAATTCCTGCTGCAGATCCTGCAACAGGTTGAGGATCTGAGCCCGCACGGAGACGTCCAGGGCGGACACCGCCTCGTCGGCCACCACCAGCCGGGGATCCAGGGCCAGCGCGCGGGCGATGCCGATGCGCTGGCGCTCACCGCCGCTGAAGGCATGGGGATAGCGGCGCATATACTCCGGCCGCAACCCCACCCGCCGCAGCAACATGGCCACCCGATCCTCCAGCTCCTTGCCCGTGGCGACCTTGTTCACCTTCAGCGGCTCGCCCACAATCTCCAACAGCGTCATGCGAGGGTTCAACGAGGAGTAGGGGTCCTGGAAGATCATGCGGATCTCCCGGCGATACGGCTTGAGCGCCCGGCGATCCAGCGTCGCCAGGTCCACCACTTGCCCATCCTCGCGGCGATACAGGATCTGGCCGCTCGTGGGATCGTACGCCCGCAGGATACACCGCCCGGTGGTCGTCTTGCCGCAGCCGCTCTCGCCGACCAGCCCTAGCGTCTCCCCCCTGCGGATGAAGAAGCTCACGCCATCGACCGCCTTCACATATCCCACCACCCGACGCAGGAGACCCCGCCGAATGGGAAAGTGCATCTTCAGATCCCTGACTTCCAGCAGGACATCGCCGTTCTGAGAGATCAAGTCCGCCATTATCGAGCTCCACCGTATTCGTCGCTATAAAGCAGACAACGGACCTCCCGACCATCGCCCAGGAAGATGCGCGGCGGGATCACGCGATCGCACACGCCGGGCATGGCCTCGTCACACCGTGTGTGGAAGAGACAGCCGGCGGGCCGATTGTAGGGATCCGGCACCATGCCACGAATCGAGTCGAGACGCTCGCGGGCCTTGAGCCCCACCTTGGGAATGGAGCGGAGCAACGCCCGCGTGTACGGGTGCTTCGGATCGTGGAAGATGGAGTCGACGTCGCCACGCTCCACCGCATGCCCCAGGTACATGACCACCACGTCGTCGGCCATCTCCGCCACCACGCCCAGATCATGGGTGATCAGCATGATGGCCATCCCCAGCTCCTCCTGGAGCTCCAGCATCAGGTCCAGGATCTGCGCCTGGGTGGTGACATCCAGCGCGGTGGTGGGCTCGTCCGCGATCAGCAGGCTGGGGCGACAGGAGAGCGCCATCGCGATCATGGCGCGCTGGCGCATGCCGCCGCTCAACTGAAACGGGTAATCATCGATCCGAAGCTCCGGCTTGGGGATCCCCACACGCCCCAGCATCTCGATGGCCCGGACCCGGGCCTCCTCCTTCGTCACGGGCATGTGCAGCAAGATCGCCTCCATGATCTGGTTGCCGATGGTATGCACGGGACTGAGGGAGGTCATGGGTTCCTGGAAGATCATGGAGATCTCCCGCCCCCGAATGGCCCGGATCTCCCGGCCACGCGGGTCCAGGGCCGCCAGATTCAGCACCTCCGTCGTCTGACTGGAGCCGTTCCCTCCCACCCGGCGGTGAAGCAAGACCTCGCCCTCCACGATCCGCCCTGGCGGATCCACGATCTGCAGGATCGATCGGGCCGTGACGCTCTTCCCGCAACCGCTCTCTCCCACGACGCACAAGGTCTGCCCGCGCCGGATATCGAAGTCCACGCCATCGACGGCCTTGACCGTACCCTCGTCCAGGAAGAAGTACGTCTTTAATCCCTTCACCTCTAAAAGCATGTCCTGGTTGGCCATGCGTCCTCCACGCCCATGAGATCAAGCATACGGATCGGCCGCGTCGCGCAGCCCATCGCCCAGGAAGTTCAGGGCGAGCACTGCGACGACCACCGCCAGGCCGGGGATCAGCAGCCACGGCGCCGTGGCCACCGAGCGCACGTTCTGCGCCTCCTGCAGAAGCACCCCCCAGCTCACGACCGGAGGACGCAACCCCAGCCCCAGGAAGCTCAACGCCGTCTCGCTCAAGATCATGCCCGGGATGGCCAGCGTGATGGAGGCGATGATGTGACTGAGGAAGGACGGCACCATGTGCCGCATGATGATCCGCAGCTCGCTGGAGCCGTCCAGCCGCGCCGCCAACACGAAGTCCTCCTCTCGCAGGGAGAGGAAGCGGCCGCGCACCACGCGCGCCAGCCCCGTCCACCCGATGAGCGAGAGGATGACGGTGATCCCGAAGTAGATGCGCAAGGGCGGCCAATCCGGAGGCAGCGCGGCGCCCAACCCCAGCCACAGAGGGATGGTCGGAATGGAGCGCAGGAACTCGATGATGCGCTGAATGAGGTTATCGACGCTTCCCCCATAGTATCCGGAGATGCCGCCCAGGAGGATGCCGAGGATAAGGCTGAGGGCCACCCCCACCAGGCCGATGGACATGGAGATCCGGGTGCCGTAGATCATGCGGCTGAGCATATCCCGCCCCATACGATCGGCCCCCAACAGGTACATGGGAGCGTCCGGCTCCACCGGCCCGATCAGATGGACGTCCATCTCGATGAGGCCCCACAGCTTGTACGGCTCCCCCTTGGCGAAGAAGCGCACGTAGTGCTTCACGGACTCATCGATCACGAACGTACGGCGCAAGGCTTCCTTATCCACTTCGACCTTATAGCCATACACATAAGGCCGTATACGGACACCCTCCTCCGTGCGATCGATGAGATGGAGCCGTTGAGGCGGCGCGTAAGTGTGGCGGACGCTGTACTTGTCCGGGGGAAAGGGAGCCAGGAACTCGGCGAAGAGCGCGACCAGATAGATGATGATGGTGACCGTCCCGCCGATCATGGCCAGCTTATGCTTGCGGAACTTCCACCACATCAGCTGCCACTGAGAGGCCACGTAGACGGTGGCTTCCTTCTGTTGAGCGGGCTCCTGGTGCGCGGTCTGAGGGGAGAGCGTGACCTCGGGTGCCTCGTCTCTGATGGTCATGGCATCCCTCACTGATAGCGAATACGTGGGTCGAGCCACGCCAGCAAGATATCGGAGATCAACGTGCCGATCACGGTGAGCACGCTGAGCATTAAGATGAAGCTGCCGGCCAGATACATATCCTGCGACATCAACGCTCGTAAGAGGAGGGGTCCGGTCGTCGGCAGGCTGAGCACCACGGAGACGATGGCCGAGCCGGACACCAGGCCGGGGAGCGTCCATCCGACGGTGCTGACGAAGGGGTTCAGGGCCACCCGCACCGGGTATTTCAAAAGCAGCTTCCGCTCTGACAGGCCCTTCGCCCGGGCGGTAACCACATAGGGCTTATGGAGCTCATCCAACAGGTTGGCGCGCATGATGCGGATCAGCCCGGCCGTCCCGCTGGTCCCCAGGATGACCATGGGGATCCATAAATGCTTGAGCAGATCAACCATCTTGGCCCAGCTCCAGGGGGCCTCCACGAACTCCGGTGAGAAGAGCCCGCCGACGCTTTGATTAAAGTACTTGAAGGAGATGTACATGAGCACCAGCGCCAGCAGGAAGTTGGGCGTCGCCAATCCGATGAATCCCAGGAAGGTGAAAACATAATCCCCCAATGAATACTGTCGGACCGCGGAGTAAATGCCGATGGGAAAGGCGACGATCCAAGTGAAGAGCAATGTGCTCAGGGAGAGCACGAAGGTCAGGGCGAGCCGCTCCCAGATCAAATCCGTCACCGGTTTGTTCCATTCAAAGGACTGGCCGAAATCCCCACGAGAGATGATCCCCCACACCCACTTGAGGTACTGCATATAGACGGGCTGCCCCAAGCCGTAGCGGGTCTTCAACATCTCCAATGCGGCCTGATCCACGTCCTCCCCCTGCAGGGCCATGTTCGCGACCAGGGATGTCAGGTAGTCCCCCGGGGGGAGCTGGATAATGATGAAGGTGACGATGGAGATCGCGATGATGGTGGGGATCATCAGGAGAAGGCGCCGAGCGATATACTGAAGCATGAAACGCTTGCCTCCGCTTTTCCGCTCCCCATGCGCTCGCATCTGAAAGGGGAGGTGCGGAGGGGAAGCCCCTCCGGACCTCCCCAGGGATGCAACCGCATGGCTCATTATGGATGTCTATGGGGCAGGGTGGCATCCCCCGCCCCATGGACGTACGATCGCGCTCCCGCAGGGGCGACACGTGCACCGCCCTTACGGGTTTGTCCACGCCTGCCCGCTCAGTCGATGGGATCCTTGAAGTACTGGCACGGGTTGGTGGGCGCCGGATTCGGATACAGCCACGAGCCGGGCATCACCTTGGGCACGTTGTGGAAGTTGTTCTTGACGATGCCATAGCCCTTGGGCGGGAGGCTGATGCCGATGACGTAGAACTGATCGGCGGCGATCTCCAGGATCTGCTTCATCAGATCCGCCTGCTTGTCCGGATCGCCCGTGGCCTTGAGCTGATCGTACAGCTCCATCTGCTTCTTGGTCGGCTCCGGCGGCTCCTCGCCCCGCGGGTCCTTATTGTACCAGAACTGCCACAGCTCGGCATAGTTGGACTCCGCGCTGTACGGGAAGTACCAGCGCGGCTCCAGGATCACGTCCAGGCCGCCATCGCCGCCCCACACCACCGCGTCGTGCTCGTTGGCCTCCTTGCGGGTGTACAGGATGGAGCGGTCCTCCGTCTTCACCTGCATGTCGATGCCCACCGCCTTCCAGTAGCCCCGGATGAGCTCGAGGGCATCGATGCGGTCCGTCTGGGTGGCGGCCACCTCGATGGAGAAGGAGAGGCGCTCGCCGTCCGGGCGAAGGCGGAAGCCCTCGTCGTCCTTCTCGGGCAGGACCATGTCCAGGTGCTCGTTGGCCTTGTCCACGTCGTACTCGGTGTATTGCTTGGCCAGCCGCTCGTTGTAGAAGGGCGACTCCGGCCGTGGCGCCGCCTGGAAGGGCTCGCCCGCCCCCACCCACACCAGGTCGATGATCTCCTGCCGGTTGATGGCGTAGGACAGGCCGATGCGGAAGTGCTTGTTCTGGAAGATCTCCCGCATCTTCGGGTCCTTGTGGGTCAGGTTGAGGGCGATGATCAGCATGTTCATGCTGCTGGGGATCTTTTCGAAGAAGTGATAGCCGCCCTTCTCCATGTTGTCCACGAAGACCGCTTTGTTGGCCGGCTTGGCGATGTGGCGGTCCTGCATGTCGATCTCGCCGTTGAGGGCCTTCAGCACCAGCACCTCGACGTCCTCGCCCACCTCGTACACGATGCGGTCGAGATACGGCAGCTGATTCCCCTCGGGATCCACCTTCCAGTAGTAGGGGTTGCGCTCGGCCACGACGCGGGTGCCCTCGCCATAGGCGGTGGTGAGGATCCAGGCGTTGAGGGAGGGCAGCTCCTTGTTCTGCCAGCGGGCGTCGTAGGGGGTGCCGGGTACGCCGGAGCCCTTGAGCTGGAAGAGGTTCACCCAGTCGGTGGCGCCGGCCTCCTCGATGAGCTTGTCGATGTTGTCCGGGTTGTACTTGATATGGAACTGCTCCAGGTAGTGGCGAGGGAAGCGGGTGATGTAGGAACCGGACGGCGTGGCCATCCGCTGGAGGAAGAGGCCGTTGGGCGCGGCGAACTTGAACTTCACCGTGTAGTCATCGACCTTCTCCACCGTCACCGGCTCATCACCCGTCACCAGCCAGGACGTCTTCACCGGCGTGAGATCCTCGTTCATGAAGACGTCCTCGTACCAGAACATGATGTCGTCGGCGGTGAAGGGCTCGCCGTCGGACCACTTGACGCCCTTGCGCAGGTGGAAGGTGAACTCCGTAGCGTCCTCGTTGGCCTCAAAGGACTCGGCAAGGTTGGGGATGACCTTGGTCCAGTCGGGGTCCCATCGCACCAGGTACTCGTAGTCCATGGTGCGAAGGAGCCAGGCGTTGTCCGCACCGCCGCGCAGGGCCGTGCGCCAGGTGCCACCGTACTGGCCGATGCGATCCACCGGCTGAACGACCAGCGGGTTCTCCGGCAGGCGCTCGTCGACCGGGGGCAGCTTACCCTGCTTGACCAGCTCGGCCAGCTGCGGCGCCTCCTTGTACTTGGTGGTGGGCACCTCCTCAGCCGGGGTGGGCGTGGGCTTGGCCTCCGGAGCTGCAGGGGCAGGCGTGGCGGTTGGCTGAGGCGCTCCACCGGCACAGGCCGCCACCAGGGAAGCGACGGCCGCGCCACCGCTCAAACGAAGGAACTCTCGCCGGGTCAATCGGTTGCGCTCGCTCATCTCGGACCTCCTTTTACGAGATTCTGGAGTTACAGTAAGGGAGGGAATCCATATCCAGCCCCCGACGATCGGGCTGGACGAAACGCCGAACCCCAATGAGAGGCTTCAGCCCATTGCCCATACGCTTCGGGGTCCCCTGTCCAATCGACAGAGAGGAAAGGGAAGCATCTTCGGTTGAACAGGTGCATGTCTAACGAGACAAGGAGGATATCTATATCTTATACAAAATTTCGATTTGCGCAAACAGGGTCCTCCCCACGGGTCGACGACAGGAGACGGGAACACAAAAGCCCCGCCCGGGCGTGATCGCATCCCAGGCGGGGCGAAGGGTATGTACTTTCCCCTGTCGATTACGTGAAGAGCGGCTGCATCTCCAGCTTGGCGATCAAGGCCTGCATCTCCTCATCGGAGGGCCGTCGACCATCGAAGCGGCTGGCAGCATCCAACACCTTGGGCAGCAGGGTGATATCGCCGGCTGAGTTCAGGAAGATCCCCGGGCGCCCCAGCACCCAATGGACGGCCTTGTCGATGTCCTCCTGCTCCTCCAGCGGCTTATACCAGACCGCGTGCGTGCGCTCCCCACCATAGGCATCGTACGGCCCGCGTGCGATGGACTTGATGGTCTGCACGGCCACGTTGCGCTCCTGGCAGATGGCGACTAGCTTATCGAAGTTCTCGGCATACTCCGGGTTCTGCGCCAGAGGATAGTTATACGGCAGCAACACGGAGTCGAAGTCGAAGCGCTCCAGGCTGCGCATGTGCATCACCGGCGCCGTGACCCCATGTCCGGTGACGCCGATGAAACGCACCAGGCCCTGTTCCCGCGCCTCGATCGCCGCCTCCAAAGCGCCACCCGGCCCCATCGCGGTCTCCCACTCGTCCGGATCCACCAGGTTATGCAACTGGATCAGGTCGATCTGATCCACCCGCATCCGCTCCAGCGACTGGCGGATCTGATCACGCGCCTCCTGATACGTGCGCTTCTCCGTCTTGGTCGCCAGGAAGAACCGGTCCCGATAGCGTTCCATCCACGGCCCGATGCGCAGCTCGGCGTCGCCATAGCTGGCCGCCGTGTCGATGTGGTTGATGCCGTACTTCAGGAGCACCTCCAACGTCTGATCCGCCTCCTCCTGCGTCACCCGGCTCAGCGCGGCGGCCCCGAAGAGAACGCGGGTACTCATATGTCCGGTCCGACCGAATGGCTGCTTGGGAATCATGTCGCACGCCTCCGTTCGCTTTGTAAACTGGATATCTCACATTCTGCTATCGCGACCGGCCTGAAAATGCAACGGCGGACGGACGACGAAGATGGACCATGTTCCCCATCCACCTCGCCGCTGTAGCCGGTCTACTGAAAGGGTTTTCTGAAGGGGAGCTCCCCTTCAGAAAACCCCGCTCTTGTCCTCAGGGGACGCCATGTCCTGATATCCGCCTTCACACTTACCAGGCGTAAGCCTCAGGGGCCGGGCCACCGGGGCCGGGCCAGATCTCATCCAGCTTCGCCAACACCTCGTCGGAGAGCTTGATCTCCAACGCCCGCAAGCTTCCCTCCAGCTGGTCCATCGTTCGCGGCCCGATGATGGGCGCCGTCACCGCAGGATTGTGCAGCAACCACGCCAGCGCCACATCCGCCGGCTTCTCCCCCAGCTCCCGGCACAGCGCCTCGTACTTCTCCAACTGGTCCCGGTGCTTCTTCACCTGCTCCTGCATCCGCTCCGATGCACGCCGCCCTTCGGAAGCCTTCTGCAATGCTCCGGCCAGCATCCCACCGGCCAGCGGGCTCCACGGGATCAGCCCCAGCCCGTACTCCTGGCAGGCCGGGATCACCTCCAGCTCAATGGTGCGGGCCGCCAGATTGTACAGGCTCTGCTCCGACACCAGCCCCATGAAATTGCGCTTGGCCGCCTCGCACTGCGCCTGGGCGATGTGCCATCCCGCAAAGTTACTGCTCCCCACGTACAGCACCTTCCCCTGCTGCACCAGGATCTCCATCGCCTGCCAGATCTCCTCCCAGGGCGTCTCCCGATCGATGTGATGCATCTGGTACAGATCGATGTGATCCGTCTGCAGGCGACGCAGGCTGTCCTCGCACGCCTTGCGGATGTGATAAGCTGAGAGCCGACGGTCGTTCGGCCCATCGCCCATTTCCCCATACACCTTGGTAGCCAGAACGATCTGATCACGACGACCGCCGCCCTGAGCCAGCCAGCGCCCGATGATCTGCTCCGTGACGCCCTCCCCCTTCTTCCAGCCGTACACGTTGGCTGTGTCGAAGAAGTTGATGCCCAGCTCCAGGGCCCGATCCATGATCTTGAAGCTGTCGGCTTCGCTGGTGTGTGGGCCGAAGTTCATCGTCCCCAGGCACAATCGACTGACCATCAATCCAGTGCGACCAAGATGAGCGTACTCCATCGATGCCTCCTTACCATTCCCTCTGAAAGTGTGTGATGACCACCATCGCTCCAGTCATAGCCAATGACCACGATACATATCCGACATGTACCCAGATCCTTCGAGCCCGACCTGCACCTCCTTCTTCTATCCCATGAGACGAAGCCGTCTGCCGCACAACTCAAAGCCCTGCTTCAGGTAGCAGGGCTTCGCAAGCCAAGCGTGCTTCACCACAAACCGATCATCAGGATTTTGGATACCTGGGGATCCTCCCCCATCGGACCTCGCCGATGAGATCGTATGTCTCAATATAACCGGCCCTTGCACTTCGCGCTGTAATGACGCTTAACATTCGCCTTTACGATTGGCCTTTCACGCGCGATTGCCATCGCGACCAGCCCGCCAGTAGCTCCTCGATCTCCCGCATCTGCTCATCGCTCAGCGGGCCGAATCGCATCGCGCCGACGTTCTCCTCGACCTGCTGGACGGTTTTGAACCCGGGGATGGGGATGGTCTTCTCACTGCGCGCCCAGAGCCACCCCAGAGCGGCCTGAGCCAGCGTCCGGCCATCACGGGTGAGGATGCCCCGCAACTTCTCCAGCATCTTCAGCCGCTCAGCCGTCCGGCCCTCTCGGAAGTCCCATCCCTGCGTGCGCCGCACATCGTCCTCCGGCAGCTCGGAGTCGGGCGTGAACTTGCCAGTGAGCAGCCCCATGCCCAACGGCCCCCGGTTGACGCTGGCCAGGTTATATTCCTCGCACACGGCCAGGGTTTCCTCATTGCCCTCCAGGATGTTCAGGCGCTGCTGGATGGCCACACAATGAGGCCCCTGGGCGAAGACGCGCGCTCGATCGGGATCGTCCGTGCTCCAGCCATAGGAACGGATCTTCCCCTCCGCCACGAGCTCCTCCAACGCGTCCCGCACGGCAGGCGCCCTCTCCAGATCGTAGTTTCCGATATGGAGCTGGTACAGGTCAATATAGTCCGTGTTCAGGCGACGCAGGCTAGCCTCGCAGGCCCGGCGAATATACTCCGGGCTGGCGTCCGTCCCGATGATCTGCCGGGTCGCCTCGTCGAACACGTTGCCGAACTTGGTGGCGATCACCACCTGATCCCGTCTGCCGGCCAACGCCTGCCCCAGGATGCGCTCGCTATGACCACAGCCGTACACATCCGCCGTATCGAAGAACGTGACGCCCAGGTCCAGCGCCCGGTGAATGGCCCGGATCGACTCGTCATCATCCACCTGTCCCCAACCAACCGGCTTGCCGTCCCGATAGAAAGGGCCGCCGATAGCCCAGCAGCCCAGTCCCATCGCGCTCACCTCGACGCCGCTTCGTCCCAGTACCCGTGTAAACATGGGGTTCGTCCTCCTGAACGTGTTGCGTGTTCCGTATTGCGTATTGCGTGTTGCGTATTGCGTGTTGCGTAATCAGTGGAAACGGGCGGCCAGCTCCTGTTCCACCTGTGCCCACGTCAGACCCCGATGGGCCAGCAACACCATCAGATGATAGACGAGATCGGCCGCCTCGTACAGGACGCGCTCGTCATCCTCGCCCAACGAGGCGACAGCCGTCTCCACGCCCTCCTCACCCACCTTCTTGGCGATCTCCACCGCGCCTTTCTCAAACAGCGAACACGTATAGGAACCCTCTCGTGGGTTTGTCTTCCGGTCCTGAATCACTTCCCACAGCCGCTCAAGCACCTCGCTCCCCGCCCTCCGCTCTCCGCTCTCCGCTCCATCCGCCTCACGCTCCCCGGCCCCCAGCCTCCGGAAGAAACACGAGCGCGCTCCAGTATGGCACGCCGGGCCTGCCGGCCTCACCCGTACCAGGACCGTATCCCCATCGCAATCCAGGCGGACATCGACTACCCGCTGGACGTTCCCGGAGGTCGCGCCCTTGTGCCAGAGCTCCCGCCGGCTGCGGCTCCAGAACCACGTCTCGCCGGTCTCGAACGTCAGTCGCAGCGACTCGGCGTTCATGTACGCCAACATGAGCACCTCGCCCGTGTCGGCGTCCTGCACGATCGCCGGCACCAGCCCCCGCCCGTCGAACCTCACTTCATCTACATCGACGACTTCCATTCCCCCTCCCGTCGATTCACTGATTCGCTCTCTCGCCGTTCCCCACAGGCTCGCTCGCCCGCAATCCCGTTCACTCGACCAGCCGCACCGGCACACCCCGCTCTGCCAGATATCGCTTGACCTCGGCGATGCTCAGCTCCCGATAATGGAAGAGCGAGGCCGCCAGGGCCGCCTCCGCGCCGCCCACGGTGAGCGCCTCACAGAAGTGCTCCAGCGCGCCCGCGCCGCCCGAGGCGATCACCGGGATGGACACGGCCTCGGAGACGGCACGGGTGAGCGGGATGTCGTATCCGGCCTTGGTGCCGTCGGTGTCCATGCTGGTGAGCAGGATCTCCCCCGCGCCGCGATCCTCCGCCTCCTTCGCCCACTCCACCGCGTCGCGGCCGAAGGGGATGCGGCCGCCGTTGATGTACACCTGCCAGCGGCCATCCGGTTCCTTTCGCGCGTCGATGGCGACGACGATGCACTGCGAGCCGAATCGCTTGGCCCCCTCCGTGATCAGATCAGGATTGCGCAGCGCGGCCGAGTTGATGCTCACCTTGTCCGCGCCGGCGTGCAACAGCGCCGACATGTCCTCGATGGTGCGGATGCCGCCACCCACCGTGAAGGGGATGAACACGGTATCCGCCACCCGTCGCACCATATCCAGCACGATATCCCGCTGCTCGTGCGAGGCCGTGATGTCCAGGAACACCAGCTCGTCGGCGCCCTCCGCGTCGTAGACCTGCGCCTGTTCCACGGGATCGCCCGCGTCCCGCAGGTTGATGAAATTGACCCCCTTGACCACCCGGCCGTCCTTCACATCCAAACACGGAATGATCCGCTTCGCCAGCATCCTCCCTCACCCCCTCACCTGCATCCTGCATCCTGGATCCTGCATCTTGCATCTTGTATCTTGCATCCTGTATCCTGCATCCTGCTCCTATCTCCCCGCCACCCGTATCGCCTCCGCCAGATCCAGAGCGCCCGTGTAGATCGCCTGCCCCGTGATGACCCCTTCGACGCCCTGATCCTCCACCGCCTTGAGCGCCCGGATGTCGTCCAGGCCCCGCACGCCGCCGGAGGCGATGACGGGGATCCCGGCCGCGGCCGCCAGCTCCGCTGTCGCCTGGACGTTTACGCCGGTGAGCATCCCATCGCGGCTGATGTCGGTGTACACGATACGAAGCACGCCCAGGTCGGCCATGCGGCGGGCCAGATCGACGGCGGCCATCTCGGATACCTCCCGCCAGCCGTGGATCGCCACGCGCCCGTCCCGGGCGTCGATGCCGACGACGATCCGTTCGGCGCCGAACTGCTCCACCGCCCGGGCGACCAGCTCCGGCCGTCGCACGGCCACCGTGCCCAGAACCACCCGGGTCGCTCCCAGTTGCAGCGCCCGCTCGATATCCTCCAGTGTACGCAGCCCGCCGCCGAACTGAATCGGGACCGCCACGGCCCGTCGGATCTCGGCCAGACGTTGCAGGTTCAGTTCCGCCTCACCGCCGCCCAACGCGCCGTCCAAGTTGACCACATGCAGCCACTCGGCGCCCATGCCCACCCAGCGGCGCGCCATCGCGGCCGGATCGTCGCCGTACCTCGTCTCCGCGTCGGGGTCACCCTGGCGCAGCCGCACCACCCGCCCGCGCCGCAAATCAATCGCCGGGAAAACGATCATTTACCGGTCTCCACCACTCCGCATTACGCAACACGTAATACGCAACACGACCGCATATTGCGTATTACGTGTTGCGTAATGATGCCCCCACCTCGAGCACCATCCCATCATACGCGAACCGCACATCCCACCCGCGCTCCGCCCGCAACCGCCGCTCCAGCTCACAGAGATCGTCGTAGGTCAAGCCGTCCGGCTCCTCGATGTGGCTGAGGACCACCCGGCGGGGGGACAACGCCTCGACCATATCCAGCGTCTGTCGGTAAGTCGCCTCGACCCTCAACAGCGGATGGTCGGCCGGGCACTGCCGTTCGCCCGTAAAGGGATTGAACTCGAAGACGCCCGCGGGCAACACGGCCAGATCGACGCCGCGCAGCCAGCCCGGCGGCTCCCAACCGATCAGCTCGTCCATGGCGATGAGCACTCGCGTCTCGCCCCGCTGGAACAGGAACGCGTACACGTAATCCGCCGCCAGCGCGACGTGGCGCACGTCCCAGCCGCCGAAATGCAGCCACTCGTCGTCGGGCCAGACGTGGAGCTGCACCGTCCCATGCCGCGCCATGAATTCGAAGTGCTCCTTGAGCCCCAGCCGGGTCTGGAAGTCCTCCGCCACCTTCGGTGGTAGGTACACATCGGTGCATCGGGAACGCTGCGGCCATCCACGGAAGTCCATGTTGCGCGTCTCAAACAGGCGCCGCCCCATGGTGTGATCGGGATGCCAGTGGCTGTAAAACACGGCGGTGATGTGGCCGATACGCGCCCGGTTGAGCTGATCCTTGATCTCCTCCGGGGTGTCGATGAGCACGTCCGGCCCGTGCACGAAAACGGACGGCCCCGACCGGCTGTACGGGATGCCTTTCTCACGCGCTTCAGCACAGACCCGACACTGGCAACTGGGGCGCGGTGTGGTGATCGCCCCACCGCTGCCCAGGATCTCTACACGCAAGTGCTCCCTCCCCACACGCGCTACGCAACACGCAATACGCAATACGTATTGCGTATTACGTGTTGCGTGTTGCGTGTTGGACAATACGAACGAAGTTCCTCAGAATCGCCAGCCCCACGTTGTGCGACTTCTCCGGGTGGCACTGGATGCCCCACACCCGGCCACGCCCCACGACGGACGGATACTCGATGCCATAGTCGGTGGTGGCGATCACGTCGTTTGGATCCGCCGCGTCGCAGTAGTACGAGTGCACGAAGTAGGCGTAGGCTCCATCGGGGATGCCGCGCAACAGCGGGTTGGAGCCATCGTGATGCAACTGGTTCCAGCCGATCTGTGGGATGCGCAGTTGCTGCGGCCCGGGGTCGAATCGCCGCACCCGGCCGGGTAGGATCCCCAGCCCCGGCCACTCCCCCATCTCCTCGCTGACGTCGAACAGCATCTGCATTCCCACGCAGATGCCCAGCAGCGGCTTGCTCTGGGCGATAGCATCCCGCACCAGCGGCTCGAAGCCAGCCCGTCGGAAGTTGGTGATGCACTGGCCGAAGGCGCCCACACCCGGGAGCACCAGGCCGTCCGCCGCGGCGATGATCGTCGGGTCCGCCGTCAGCACGACCTCCTGGCCGGGGACCCCATCCTGCCGGGCCACCTCCGCGGCCGCGCGCTCTAGCGCCTTTTGCACGCTGCGCACATTGCCGATCTCATAATCCATGATCGCGATCATACTCGCCTCTTCTCACTGCAGGCCGGGCGAGACGCCCGATTATGAACCAAGAAGCCCTCACCCAGGCCGTCTAATCCCGCCACGGACGCAACAGTCCCAGGATGATCTCCCCGTGATCTTGAAAATCCTCATCACACAAACCTTGTATGTTTACCCAGCGAGGCTTCTCCGCCTCCTCATCATCCACCTGATCATCGTCGCACAAGTCAAAGGTCTTCGGCTTGCAGATGTAGAAGAAGAGCAAACTGTGATACGCTTCATCAAGCGGATCGTAGTAGAAAAAGTCCTCTCTGAAATGTGCAAATTCCTCCACCTCAACCTCGATCCCCGTCTCCTCCCTGACCTCTCGCTTCAAGGCATCTTCAATCCTCTCCCCCAAATCAACGCCACCGCCGGGGAGATAATATTTCCCGGTATGACGTGTGTTCACCAGAAGGACATTTCCCTGATGCACGACAACTCCATAAACGGCAGGACGTAAAATCAATTTCTCCTTCGGAATCAGCTTTCTGTCACCATATAGAGATGTACACTGAATCATGGACATCAGCTCTCACTCCTGCTCTCACGCTCAGCGGTTCATGGACGCAACGAGCGTATCTGCGTCGAAGTCCTGTCTGGATACTCACGTCTCGATATCCAGCGCTTGACCCGACGAAAGGCCCATGCTACACTTCCTAATGACATAAAGTACATCACAAATGCACCTTGAATCTGCCACGCAGGAGCAGTAGAGATGAACTCTCCAACGGCACTCGATCGCCTGGAACGCCTCAGGCGACTTTACGCGATGGGCTTCCACGATGCCTTTCTCGACAGCGCTCTACGGAAAGTAACCGACCGCCAGATTGCCCGTGACGAGGCCGACCTGAAACGCGTCGAAGATGCGCTCGCACAGTTCGAGCGTCAATACGGACTCACCTCCGATGAGTTCTGGCGACGATATCAGGCCGGAGAGATGCCGGATACGGCAGACTCCATGGAATGGAACACCCTCTACAAGATGCGACAGCGTCTCATCGCTCGCCTTCAGGTACTCCGCGGCGAAGCCACCCATGAGTGACATTGAAGCCCATCCTCAAGAAGCCCTCTTACTCGTAAGCAGTACATGCCGCTTTCGTACTTAACAATGTTGTTTTTTTCCCGTCAGCATCGACTCAGCCCCTCATGGTCCAAAACTCCTCATCTTCGCCGCGAGCACACATATCCTTTCAGCAAGTCGCTGCGCTTTGCTCTTACGCATGTAGCGAAGTGTGGAATAAAGATGCCCTGTTGGGACTTCGACCAATCGGCCGTTCTTTACAACCGTTTCGTATTGCATTTTCCCTTTGGTGAGCTCAAAGAGAACCTGCCTCCACTCTTCGCTTAGCTCAGGTGGGAAATCAGATTCCTGGAGTATTGCAAGTTCAATATATGCGTCTGCCAAGCGCTCCTTTATACCACCCACGCCTGTAGCCAATTTCCAAACAGCAACTTCCAACTTTTCACGCGTGTACTCAAAGCCGTCTAGCTCCGTCATTCTACACATTTTATTCCCAATGAACGGGTCTCATTTTACTGTTGCGACCTTTCCGCTTTCACATGGCTGCTTGTTAGCCACCCAACCACTATGCCGTCAACGTTCCTTTCGTAGACGGCACCTCGCCCCGCCGGGGGTCCAGCATCGTCGCCTGGTCTAGCGCCCGGCCCAGCGCCTTG
>JAADGJ010000052.1 GCA_013152435.1 Chloroflexota bacterium
GCAGCTCCGCTGCGCCGCCGCCACCACCCACCGTTGAGCCCCCTTCGGGGGATGAGGGCCGTTTTCCCTCGGTCGATGATCAGGGGAATCCCTTGCGCCGGGCGACACGCGGGGTGTTCCTACCACCCCGATTTCCATCACTGACTTTGAAAAAGCCCTGGCGGCGAGGTGGACCCAATCAAAACGGCCGGGGCCAGGTGCTCCCTGACTCCGGCCGTCCATGATCGCTTCGGTATGGGGAGTGGTGAGAGGGTCAGCTCTCCCTGACGCGCGGGCGGAACTTGTACCCGTACAGGATCTGTCCCTCAGGACCCTCGTCCCTCAGTTTTCGCGTGACCATCTCCACCGGCATGCCGATTCGGACCTCCTCCGGGCGCACGTCGGTGAGCTGTGCGGTCACCATGGGGCCCTCCTCCAGCTCTATGAGCGCGACCGTGTAGGGGACGTACTCCTCGAACCCCTCTGGGGCGTCGTACATCGTCGAAAAGGAGAAGACCTCTCCCCGCCCGCTCAATGTCTGCACGGTCTGCGCCGGCTCCGTGCAGTGTGGGCAGGTATCCCTCGGCGGAAAGAGGGTGCGCCCACATTGATCGCAGACCTCTCCCACCAGGCGATATCGTTGTCGTCTAACTCGCCATTCACGCGCAATATGCATGGTCATGGAACCTCCTCAGCTTCTACGCCAAACTGCCATCATTCTACCGAAAAACGACTCTCATGAACTATCAATCTCCACGGCGCGATGCCCTCGTCCGGTTTTGACAGTTTTTGACAGCCCGTGTTCTTGCCCGGTAATGCAAAGAATTGCATGTACAAATGCGGATCTCAGTCGGCGGCCTCCAGAATGTGTGTGATGACCGTGGCCCCGCTGCCGCCGACGTTCTGGGCCATGCCGATGCCCGCGTGTTGCACCTGGTTGGGCCCGGCGCGGCCGGTCAATTGCTGCACCACCTCCACGATCTGGTAAATGCCCGTGGCCCCCACGGGATGTCCTCGCGCTTTGAGCCCTCCCATGGTGGAGACGGGGATACGCCCCTCGATGGAGATCTCGCCGTCCATGGCCAGCAGGGTTCCCTTCCCCCTTCGGGCGAACCCGGCCGCTTCCAGCGATAACACGGCCGTGATGCTGAACGCGTCGTGTAGCTCGAACAGGTGGATGTCCGAGGGCTGCACCTGG
The DNA here is from genome assembly GCA_013152435.1 of Chloroflexota bacterium. Taxonomy (NCBI): domain Bacteria; kingdom Bacillati; phylum Chloroflexota; species Chloroflexota bacterium. Next base: position 1,178 of record JAADGJ010000052.1, read on the forward strand.
GCCTGCTCATACGCTTTGTAAGAGGAGAGGGCCACGGCCTCCAGGAACAGCGGGTCCCGTCGATCGTGGATGGCGACGGAGTCCGTCGCGACCGCCGAGGCGATGACGCGAGCGATCCCATGCCTCTGCCTGGCCTGTCGGGCGATCTCGCTGTCGGTCGGGGCCAGCACCACCGCCGCCGCCCCGTCGCAGATGGGCGATGAATCCAGCAGGCTGATGGGATCGGCGATCATGGGGGCCTGGCGATATGCCTCCAGCGTGACGGGCCGTTGGAACATGGCGTTGGGATTCCCCGCCGCGTTTCGATGCGCGTTGATGGCGAACCCGGAGAAGGCGTCGTGTGGGATGTCGAACTCGTGCATGTAGCGGCGCATCAGCAGAGCGTTCAGGGCGACGAAGGAGATCCCCTGCCCCGCCTCGTACTCCTGGTCCGCCGCCATCGCCAGCGCCGAGGTGATGACCTCGGAGGGGCTATCCGTCATCTTCTCCACGCCGACCACCACGACCACGTCGTGCAGGCCGCCGGCCACGGCCATGTAGCCGATGCGGAACGCGGCCGCCCCCGACCCGCAGGCCGCCTCGATCTTCACGGCCTCGATGCCGCGCAGACCCACGAAGTCCGCGATCAACGCCCCCAGGTGCTCTTGCCCTGTGAGCTCCCCGGAGAGCATGTTCCCCACGTATAGGGCGTCCGGGCGCTCCACCCCCGCGTCCTGCAGGGCGGCCTTGACCGCATCATGCGCGAGGTGGCGCAGCGAGCGCTCCCAGTGCTCCCCCACGGGTGTCTGACCGATGCCGATGACGGCTACCTCTCGCATACCCTACCCCTTATCGTAGTTCGGCTTGGCTTTTCGTGATGCTTCTGCTGGTCATCTCACCAGCAATTTGCCGCGAAAGCGGGCATACGTCGCATAGTTGATCACCTGCCGTCGCTGGACGTAATCCCGGGTCCGTGGGGCCCGGCCGCGACGCTCCTCGATGTGCTCCGTGACCACCAGCGAGAAGGCGTCGCTTCCGGCGCCGGATCCGAAGCTGACCAACAGGATCCGGTCCCCCGGCTTCGCCTCGTCCAGCACGGCCGAGAGCCCCAGCAGCGAGGAGCCCGCGTAGGCGTTGCCGATGTGATCGACCAGGAGCCCTGCCTCCAGCTGCTCCGGCCGAAAGCCCAGCATCTTGGCGACCCGGCGAGGGAATTTCGCGTTCGGCTGGTGGAACACCGCGTAGCGGAAGTCGCCGGGCTTGAGATCCAGATCCGCCAGCAGCTGTCGCGCGGCCGAGAGGATGTGGTGAAAGTAGGCTGGCTCGCCGGTGAACCGTTGCCCATGGCTCGGATAGTGTGCGTAGGGCCGCCTCCAGAAGTCGGGCGTGTCGGTGACGTAGGATACGGACCCCTCGAACACGGCCAGGCTCTCCTCGGCCGGCCCGAGGATGTAGGCCGCGCCGCCTGCCCCGGCCGTGTACTCCAGGGCGTCCCCCGGCCGTCCCTGAGCGGCGTCCGTGCCGATGCTCAGCGCGTAATCCGCCATGCCGGACCCGACCAGGCCGATGGCCGCCTGGATCGCCTCGGTCCCCGCTTTGCAGGCGAACTCCCAGTCGGCCGCCTGGGTGAAGGGCACCGCGCCGATCGCCTCGGCCACGATGGTGGCGGTGGGTTTCACGGCATATGGGTGCGACTCGCTGCCCACCCACACGGCCCGGATCCGGGTGGGGTCGATCCCGGCGCGAGCCAGGGCGTTGCGCGCCGCCTCGATGGACATCGTCGCCGTGTCCTCGTCCAGTCCGGGCACGGCTTTCTCCTCGATGGGCAGGCTGCCCTGTCCATCGCTCCAGACCTGGGCCACCTCCACCGACGGCAGCCGGTAGCGGGGCACATAGGCCCCGTATCCGATAATCCCCACAGATCGCGTCGGCTTCAACATATCCCTATCCGACCTCCCGGTTTCCGCTCTTATCCTCGTCTGCGTTCGGCCAACAGCTCCTGAGCACGATCCAGCCGAATCACTCGCTCGGCCACCATACGCTCCGTCACCCAGTCGATCTCATCGCCCACCGCGCCCGCGGCGATGGCCACCTGCCGGGCGTGCAGCTCCATGTGCCCGCGCTGGATCCCTTCCGTCGCCAGGGCGCGAATGGCCGCCAGGTTTTGCGCCAGCCCCACGGCCACGACCACCTCGGCCAGCTCCCGGGCCGTCTTCACGCCCAGGATGCGCAGCGCCAGGCGCGCCGTCGGGTGCACGCGAGTGGCTCCGCCCACGGTTCCCAGGGCCAGCGGCATCTCTAGACGTCCCACCAGATTGCCCGAGGCGTCCTTCTCCCAGACGGAGAGGGATCGGTAGCGTCCGTCACGGGCGGCGTAGGTATGCGCGCCCGCCTCAACGGCCCGCCAGTCGTTCCCCGTGGCGATCACCACGGCGTCCACCCCGTTCATGATCCCCTTGTTGTGCGTCGCCGCCCGGTACGGGTCCGCGGCCGCCAGCGCGTAAGCCTCCACGATGCGATCCACGACCAGCGGGCCTGGGAACTCGTCCGTCTCCAGCGCCTTCGGTGGGATCACACAGCGGGCCCTCGCCAGCCGCCGATCGGCCAAGTTGGAGAGGATACGCAGGTTCACCCGCCCTCCCGTGATCTCCTCCACGACGGGGGCCAGCGTCTCGCATGCCGTGTTCACCGTGTTGGCCCCCATAGCGTCCCGACAGTCGTACAGCAGGTGAATGACCAGCATGGGCCCCACGGGGCTCTCCGGGATGATCCGGGCCTCGATATCGCGAGCGCCCCCTCCCAAGCGAACGACGACCGGGTCGGTCTGGTTCGCCAGCTCCAGCAGCCGCTGCCTCTCGGCGAGCACGGCGGCGCGAGCCGCCTCGAGATCGGCCAGGTCGAGCACCTGGATCTGTCCAATCATCACCGGCTCGTCGCTTTCCGCCTGGAAGCCGCCCCCCTCGCGTGCCAGCCGGGCGGCATAGCTGGCCCCCGCCACCACCGAGGGCTCCTCGATGGCCATGGGGATCAGATAATCCCGTCCGTTGATCTGGAAGTTGACGGCGATGCCCAGCGGCAGGGCGTGCAGGCCGATCACGTTCTCGATCATCTTGTCCGCCTGGGCGACGTCCAGGCTGTGACGGAGCTGCTCGCGCTCCTCGGCCGTCAATCCCGCCCACCGGGCCACGATTTCCACCCGTTGTTCTACGTCGAGCTTGTAGAATCCGCGCAATCGGGATGATGACACCGCTTCCTCCACACAGAAAGGGCCCCGCCTCTCGGAGCCCTGACGTTGGTTGCGTCCTAAATCCGCCACTCGGAACCACGAGACTCTACTACACCGGCGCTGTCAAAATCTATCAGATGTCTTCCAATTTCCGCCGGATCGATGGGACGTTTGGGCCAGCCTCAGGGCCGTTGACGCGAGATGGGCCCGTGATGAGGCTTTCCTGTCGCCTTGTTCTCCGAAAGGGCGGCGCACCGGAAAGAGGAAGGGGCGACTCACGAATCGCCTCCTCACATCGGGCCGCGCGATGTCTGTACCACGATGCTGATGATCGTCTGCACCACGCCGTCGGCCATCTGGGGGACCAACGCCAATATGCCCGAGAGCGCCACGCCGAAGCCGATCAGGATGACGGTCGGGAGCCTCTCCCGGCGGATCAGACGACGCTCCGGCGGAAGCGGCGCCCAAAACGATTGGAGCAGGTGCAGATAGCCGATGGCCACCCCCAGCTGCCCGGCTACCACCAGGAGTCCCCACGCCGGCCGCGTGCGCAGCAGCGTCTGGATCAGCGCCCAGCGCGGCCCGAACTCCGCCGTCAGGGGAAAGCCGGCCAGCCCCAGCCCTCCCACCAGGATAGCCAGTGTCGTCCAGGGCAGCCGGCGAGCCTGTCCTCGCACGGCGGTCCAGTCGTCCCCTACCCCTCGTGATCCCAGGCTGGCCATGCCGTAGGCGCCCAGGAAGAGGCTCAGCGCCCGGCCCACGAACAGGGCGACCGCGATGCGCCACTCCAGCGGCGCCCCCAGGCTGAACCCCAGCAGGAAGACGCCCCAGTCGTGCAGGGCCGCGTAGGCCCACAGGCGCCGTATGCGCTCGGCCGACATGGCCCCCAGTGCCCCCCAGAGGAGCGTCGCCAGCCCGGCCGCGGCCAGCACCCGGCTCACGGCGATGTGCTCCGACAGCCAGGGCCATGTCATGAAGGCGTTCCAAATCAGATGCAATGCGACCACCTGCGCGCCCGCCATCAGGAAGGCGCCCACCACGGGGGGAGCTTCCGCCAGCAACGAGATCGCGGGCGCGTGCAGGGGAACGGGAGCCAGCACCAGGAGCATGGTCAATCCCATCAGGCGCGCGGCCGTCTGCATGTGCGTCACGTCATCCGGGTGGAATTGGGCCTCGCGGGTATGCCACACGGCGATCAGCGCCAGCATCAGCGCGATCAGGGGCCACCACAGTTGGCGGAAGGCGGCTCGTGTGGGCTCGGCGCGCCCCGCTTGGACGATGAACACGGACAGGCATCCCGCGGCGAGCAGGCCGGTCAGCGCTCCCGTCAGCGGCCGCACGATCACGGCCCCGGCCCACAGCGCCAGGATCACCAGCCCGATGGGGATGAAGGAGCGGCCCGGGGATTGAAGCCATGTGCCTACGAAGGCCGCCAGCGCGATCAACCCCAGGATGGTCAAAACGGGTCGCTCGGCCTCGGTCACGGTGAGCGTATATCCCAGGCCCTTCAGCGGCTGGCTGAGCAGTACGGTACGCCCCCACACCGAGACCACCCGATCGAGGGGCCAGCGCAGGCTTAAGGCGGTCAGCAGGAGGGCGGCCGCGCCCCCGGCCAGGGCGGAGGGCACCGCCCACCGTCGCAGTGGGTAGACGAGCACGGCCCACAGGGCCAGCCCGCCCATGATCAGCTCCGCTCCTGTGATCACCATTCCTCTCCGGGCGAGATGTCCAGCCTGAGCCCCTCAACCGTGATGAGGTACGCGCACGCGAGGCCGATCAGCAGCTTCACGATCCCCATCGTGCCCTCGATCACCGCGTCTCGCTCCAGGGCGGGATAGTACAATTGGAACGCCTCTATCCACCAGATCAGCCCCATGCCGCCCGTGAGCGGCTCTTCGCTGAGCGCTAGCGTCAACAGGCCCATGGCGATCAGCCAGGTGCTCAGGAAGACCAGGTCCCCATCCAGGCCAGGCAGCGGCAGCCGCAGGCGAAGGGTCAGGAGCAGGATGGCGACCAGGATCACCATGACGAGCCGTAAGAGGCCACGCGTGGAGAGCAGCGGCCATCGCCAGCGGAGCCAGCGCACCGGGCGGCGCCCCCAACCAGATGTCCACGCCGATAGGAGCCACATGATGGCGATCAGCAGCCCGACGATCATGCGTGCGAAGGCCCACTCCAGCGGAAGGTAGCGGGTCGCCAGCCCGGCCAGGATCACGGACTGCCCGGCCAGCCCCGCCACGGTCAGGCGCCAGTCGGCGCTGATGAGCACGATCGCGGTGAGCACGGCCAGAGCCAGCACGCTGAGGAAGCCGTCCAGGAGCGTCATGGACGCCAGCAGGCGATCCAGCCAGGTTAAGATCGGTTCGGCTCCCATCGCACCGTCCTATGTCCCCACCCAGGGTTTCACCAGGATCCAGATCAGCAACAGGGTCAGCAGCACCCAGCCCAGATACCCTTCCCCCTCGAGCACGCGGAGCACCATCCGCCAGATCGCCATGAGCGCCCATATCACGTTTCGGATCAGGCTGTACACCCAATCCAACCGGGCGACGCGAGCGAGGCCGCGTCGGATCTCCTGCCATCCGATGAGCACCGGGCGATATCTCCGGCTGAGCCACAGTCCCAGCACCGTGACGACCAGCAGCCGTCCCCATGCCGGCGGCGGTGTGCTTACCAGTAGGGGCCACAGGCCCGCGGTGGACCCCATGATGCCGCCAAGGCGTAACACGATGGAGGGGCGGAGCCCGGTGACCATGATCGGCACGGCCAGCAGGACCGCTGCCGTCAGCAGGCGTGATTGGCGGCCGGACAGGCGTGAGGGCAACACCCCGACGGCGGGCTGCCAGCCTCGCAGCACCGCGGCCAGCAGCAGCGCGTCGGCCAGGGTGATGGTCGCCCACAGGATGACGTATCCGATGGACGGCATCGCCTGGGCCGTCCATGGCTGCCCCAGGAACCCCGCCGTCGCCGGATACCCCAGCAGCGTCGCGATGGCCAGCGCCGCGGGCCATCGTCCCCTCCACTCCTGATAGACCAGGTGCGCCACGAACAGCATGCCCAGCCCCAGGCTGAAGGCCAGCAGCCAGCCCGCCAGGGGAAGCATGCCCTGCCCGGGCCACATGCTCATCGCCAACACGATCAGGCCGGCCCGATTGGCGCATATCAGGTCCAGGGAGCGAGAACGGTCCAGCTCTATCCAGGCCGCCAGGGCGCTGCCCAAGAGGCCCACTACCCAGAGGGTCTTCCAGACCTGCCTGCCCAACCAGGCGATCTCCGCCGCGCTGTTGAACGTCCCCAACAGCCATAGCCCGGCCGTGGCGGGGATCAGATAGATGGAGATCCGATCGGTGGGGGAGGAAAGTCGGCTGTGCGTGAGCCAGCCGTGGAGCGGATACACGGCGGCTCGCAGGGCCACGGCCAGCACCAGCAGCCCCTGGACCAGCGGCGTGAGCATGGCCGTGGAGAGGGGGGATGTCAGCAGGGCCGGGCCGGACAGAGGGCATGCCATGGCTACCAGCAATGCGCTGGCCGCGCTCAGCCCGGCGCGTCCCGTCTCGGGCTGGCGGATGGGCTCCAGCGCCAGCCGGGCCATCGCTACCGACTCCATCAGGACCCACATGTGGGCCAGGGTGAGGAGGTTGCCGGAGAAGAGGACCAGAAGCGCCATCGCCGCCGAGGCCAGGTCCGCGGCGCGATGATAGGAGGCCAGCCGGGTGCTCTCCTCCCAGGCCAGCAGGGGGAGCACCAGCGAGAGCAGGAGCACGATCAACCCGCCGCCCCAGGTCCACGTGTTGACCTGCCAGATGAGGCCACCATCTACCTGGAACAGGACGGACGTCCAGGGGCGGCCGGCGATGACGGCGGCGTGGGGAGAGCGCAGCGCCATCAGGACTGCCAGGGCGCCCAGGTTGGCGAGCAACGCCAAGATGGATGCCCCACGCCGCCAGGGCAAGGCGTGCAACAGGACAAGGGCCAGCGCCCCCACCCCCAAGACGAGCGCTGGCCCCAACGGCTGGATCAGCCAGGACAACCTTTCCTCCGGCCCATAAGTTCACGGGACGTCAGGCTCCTCGGCCTAACCCGTCCTCAGCCGCAGATTCTACCATACCGGCACCGGCACAGCAAGCCGTTGACAGCGCATCCTCCCGATGCTAGAATGCGCACATGAGTCAGGAGACCGCTGTAATTGCCGAGGGCCTTGCCGGGGTGCAGCTGGATCCGGAGCGGCAATCGCGCGCCCGGGAGTACGCCCGCATCCGCCGTCGGCTTCTGGGGGTGGATCTGGCGTTCGGGCTGGTGTTCCTGCTGGCCTGGTGGCTGAGCGGGCTCACCTTTTGGATGCGCGATGTGGTGGGGGGGCTCCCCGCGTGGATCGGGCTGATCGCGTACACCATCGCCTTCGGCGGCGTCTACACGATCCTCCGCATGCCCCTGGCCTGGTATAGCGGCTTCGTGTTGCCGCATCGTTACGGGTTGTCCACCCAAACCCTCCGCTCGTGGGCGATGGATGAGCTCAAGGGGATGGCCGTCGGCGGGGGGATCCTGCTCCTGCTGTTGGAGGCGATCTACGCGCTGCTGCGTTTTCAGCCGGACAGGTGGTGGCTATGGGCCGGTGGGGTTTATCTCGTGTTCACCGTCCTGCTGGCGAACCTGGCGCCCGTTCTCATCGCCCCTCTGTTCTACAAGTTCGTGCCCCTGGTGGAGCGATCCGAGGATCCCGAGCAGCGGGAACGGGACCGCGCGCTGGCCGAGCGGTTGATCCGGTTGGCAGAGCGGGCGAACACGCGCGTGCGCGGCGTCTACGCGTTCGATATGAGCCGCACGACCACGGCCGCCAACGCCGGGCTGATGGGCCTGGGCAACACGCGCCGGATCGTGTTGGGCGACACGTTGCTGGACCATTATTCGCCCGACGAGATCGAGGCCGTGCTAGCTCATGAGCTCGCGCATCATGTCCACGGCGACATGGGGAAAAGCCTCCTCGTCTCTACAGCGCTTACGCTGATTGGCTTCTACCTGGCACATGTGGCGTTGCGATGGGGCATCTCCCGCTTCGGGTTTCAGGGGATGGACGATCTGGCGGCGATGCCCTGGCTGGTGCTGGTGATCAGCGGCTTTGCGCTGATCACCCTGCCGTTGCAGAACGCCTGGTCTCGCTGGCGAGAGCGCATGGCCGATCGGTACGCGCTGGAGGCGACCGGGCGGCCGGACGCGTTCGCCTCTGCCATGACCCGGCTGGCGAACCAGAACCTGGCGGAGGCCGAGCCGCCCCGTTGGGTCGTCTGGCTCCTCTACAGCCATCCCCCCATCGGCGAGCGGGTGCGGATGGCGAGGGAGTGGGGGAGAGGGAAACGGGAAGGCGTGAAGCGTAGAGCGTAGAGCGTAAAACGTAAGGAGTAAGCGTGGGGGATACTATGCAGCCGATCGTTGAGTGTGTGCCCAACTTCTCCGAGGGACGACGTCCAGAGGTCATTCAGGCGATCCGGGATGCCATTGCCGCCGTCCCGGAGGTTCGTGTCCTGGATATCCACTCCGATGCGGACCATAACCGCTCCGTGATCACCTTCGCCGGGCCGCCGGAGCCGGTGCTGGAGGCCGCGTTTCAGGGGATCGCGGCGGCGGCTCGGCTCATCGATATGGAGCGGCAGAGTGGCCAACACCCCCGCCTGGGCGCGGCCGACGTCGTGCCGTTCGTGCCCATCCGCGGGGTCACGCTGGAGGATTGCGTGCAGCTGGCCCGCCGGCTGGGGCAGCGCGTCGGCACGGAGCTGGGCATCCCGGTCTACCTGTACGAGGCGGCCGCCACCCGCCCGGACCGTGTGAACCTGGCCGACGTGCGTCGGGGGGAGTATGAGCTATTGAAGGAGGAGATCGCCACGAACCCCGATCGTGTCCCCGACTTCGGCCCGCTCCATGTGGGCTCCGCCGGAGCCTGCATCATCGGCGCCCGCCATCCGCTCATCGCCTTCAACATCTACCTGAACACGGACGATGTGTCCATCGCGCAGGCCATCGCCAGGGCGGTGCGCCATTCCAGCGGTGGCCTGCGGTATGTGAAGGCGCTGGGCGTGGAGGTCGGCGGGCTGGCGCAGGTGACCATGAACCTCACCGATTTCCGCCGGACGCCGCTTCATCGGGTCGTGGAGATGGTGCGGCGGGAGGCGATGCGATATGGGGTCACCATCCGGCGCAGCGAGTTGGTGGGGCTGATCCCGCAGCAGGCGGTGTTGGACGCGGCCGCGTGGTATCTGCAACTGGATGAGCTGCCGCCGGATCGCATCCTGGAGAATCGCCTGTTCGGCGAGGAGGCGGAGTAGCCGCTCCTCACGACAGCAGGCGGAGCTCCCGCGCTCCGCCTGCTGTTTGTGTGATCGCCTCCTCTGGACGGGGCGATGGGTGGGCTTATCCTGTGGTCCTCATCGTTTACCGGGCCAGCCAGCCGCCGTCCACCGGCACGATGGCCCCGTGCATGTAGTTGGACGCCTCAGAGGCCAGGAACACGGCCGCGCCCTTCAGATCGTCCGGCCTGCCCCAGCGCCCGGCCGGGATGCGGGCCAGGATGGCCGGGTTGCGCTGTGGATCTCGCCGGAGCGGCTCTGTATTCCGGGTCGCCATGTACCCCGGCGCGATGGCGTTGACGTTGATCCCATAGGGCGCCCACTCGTTGGCCAGCAGGCGCGTGATCCCGGCCAGCCCGCTTTTGCTGGCCGTGTACGAGGCGACCAGGATACCTCCCTGGAACGAGAGCATGGACGCGATATGGATGATCTTGCCGCGGCTGTGCCCTTCCGGGACGTCCGATCGGGAGACGAAGTGCCGGGCCGCCGCCTGCGACAGGAAGAAGGCCGACTTGAGGTTGACCTGCATCACCTCGTCCCAGTCGGCCTCGGAGAACTCCAGCGCGGGCGTGCGCCGGATGATGCCCGCGTTGTTCACCAGGATGTCCAGCCTTCCCATCTCCGCCACCGCCCGGTCGATCAACCTCCGCAGATCCTCAGGGGTGGTCCGGGATAAGTCGGCCTGCATGGGCAGAAAGCGACGCCCCAGCGCCTCCACCATCTGCTGAGTCTCTCGGAACGACTCCCGGTACACGCCCACGATGTCCGCGCCGGCCTCGGCCAATCCCAGCGCGATGGCCTGCCCCAGCCCGGTGCCCGGCCCGGTCACCATGGCGACCTTCCCGTCCAGTCGGAACAGGTCCAGGATCATCTCACCTCCAGAGCTCCCGCAGCCGATGCGCGGCCAGCTTGGGTCGACGGTCCCGCGTGAACACGCCCTTGTAGTTCATGCCGCCCATGCGGCGTACGGACTGTCCCGTCTTGAAGTCGCACATGTTCCACACATGCTGCCCCACCACGTAGGGCTTGCTGTTCAGCACCTCGATGTAGCGGGCTAGCATCTCCGCCTGGTACTCCTCGCTGAACATCTCCGGCGGCTGAGCGTGGTACCCGGGGATTGTGTCCGCGCCGAACTCCGTCAGCAGCAGCGGCTTGGGATATCGAGCGTGCAGCGCGTCCAGCTCCGCGGATAGCTTGGCGCACCCCTCCTCCAGCCGACCACCCTCGGTGTACCAGCCGTAGTAGCGATTCAGGCATACCACGTCGCAGAATTCGAAGGCCTCCTCGCTCTCCCCCAGCATGCTGACCACCGTCGCCGGCCGGGTGGGGTCCAGCGACTTGGCCAGATCGTACAGGTCGCGGAAGAACGCCTTGGCCGCCGGCCGTTTGGAGTGCGGCTCGTTGGCCAGGCTCCACATGATCACGCTGGGGTGGTTCTTGTCCCGGGCGATGAGCTCCCGCGTGTACTGGCGGCACAGCTCCAGCCGTCGCTCCAGTCCCTCCTCCCGGAAGAACAGCCCCACCGCGGGGGTCTCGTCGATCACCAGGAAGCCCAGCCGGTCGGCCAGGTCCATCATCTGCTCGGAGTAGGGGTAGTGTGAGGTGCGGAAGGAGTTCGCGCCGATCCATCGCATCAGCGCGTAGTCCTTGACGATGACGGCGGGCACCACTCCTCGTCCGGTGATGGGGAAGTCCTCGTGGCGGCCGAAGCCCTTGAGCGTGATCGGCTGGCCGTTGAGCAGCAGCGCATCGCCGTCCACCGCGATGGTGCGGATGCCCACGGGGAGGGTGTAGCGATCGAACGCCTCCCCGCCGCGCACCAGCTCCACCGTCAGCTCGTACAGGTTGGGGGACTCCGGCGACCACAGAGCGGCCCCCGGCACGGTCAGCACTGCCTGCATCGCCTCGCCGGAGGCGGGCAGCTCGGCGGAGACCTCGGCGCCGTGCCCGCGCAGGATGAAACGGGCCGTCGCCGCGTCCGGGGTCGTGCGGTCCACTTGCACTCGCACGATGCCGTCGCGCTCCACGATCTCTGTCACCACCGTCAGGTCGGCGATGGCGTCATGCGGCGTGGCGTAGAGCAGCACGGGCCGATGGATGCCGCAGAATGGGAAGAAATCGAAGGTCGTATCCGGGTAGTTCTCCCCGGCGAACGTGTCCCGGGGATCGGGAGGGACGTTCCCGGGCGGCACGCGATCAGGCGCCAGTTCGCCCTCCACGCGCACCACCAGGAAGTTGCCCTCGCTTCGGAGGTGCGGCGTCACGTCGAACTCGAAGGGGAGATGCCCGCCCTCGTGCTGGCCCAGCCGGATGCCGTTCAGCCATACCTCGGCCAGATAGTTGACGGAGCCGAAGCGCAGGTACACCCGCCGCTGCTCCCATCCCCAGGGCAGGTCGAAACGGGTCTGGTACCAGGCCGGGCCCAGGTAGTCACGCCAATCCTCGAACTGATCGTTCCAGCTGGCGGGGACGGCGATGGGGGACCCATCGGGAAAGCCCTCCGGCCATCCCGCCGAGAGCCCCGCGTCGTCCGGGTCGAAGCGAAAATCCCAGAATCCGGACAGATCGATGCTCTGGCGCAGGGGATTCGACTGTGGATAGAGCATGGGCCACCTCGATAAGATATAGGATGGGTGAACAAAAAAAGAGGCTATGCAGCCTCTTCGTCCTCGGATGGCACCTCGAACTCCTCGATCACGCGGAGGAGATCGGTGCGGCTGACGATGCCGACCAGCCGCCCATCTTCCACCACGGGCACGGGGTTGATCCCGCGCTCCACCATGAGCGTGGCCAGGTCGACCACGTCCATGTCGGGGGAGACGGTTTGCACGGGTGAGGTCATGAGCTCCTCGGCCGTGGTGGCCAGGATGCGGCGGACCGTCTCCCGGTACTCCCGCTCCCGGCCCAGGGGGATGCGGGCGTCCAGGATGGGGAAGTAGATGGGCGCGTGGGGCCGGGCGTGCCGGCGGATCAGATCCATTTCCGTCACGATCCCCACCAGTTTCCCCTCATCATCCACGACGGGCAGCCCGCTGACGGCGTAGTCGCGGAACATGCGGATGATGTCCTGCACGGGGGTATCCGGGGAGACGATTTTCACGTCGGTGGTCATGATGTCGCGGACTTTCATAAGGGCACCTTCCTGGGGAATGGCGAACTCCAGCCCGATCGACTGGAGCTCACAGAGGGCAGTGGGCCCCCTCGGATTCGAACCGAGGACCAACCGGTTATGAGCCGGCCGCTCTGACCGCTGAGCTAGGGGCCCGGGAGACAGAGCGGGAGACGGGACTCGAACCCGCGACACTCGGCTTGGAAGGCCGATGCTCTACCACCTGAGCTACTCCCGCGTGGTCGGGGCGAGAGGATTTGAACCTCCGACTCCAGCGTCCCAAACGCTGTGCGCTACCGGACTGCGCCACGCCCCGGCAAATTGCAGTATACACACAAGGGTGCGGAGCGTCAAGAAGAAGGCGACTTTTCAGGCTCCCGGGGCGTTTCGGCGGTCCTCCCCTGACTATGGCCCCCAGCTCAGCCGCTCCGCGAGCCAATCGTCCGTCGTGCCCGGCAGATCGATCAGCTTGTAGGTCTCCCCGCTGTCGATCGAGAGGACGTAGATCCCCCACGTTCCCGACTGTTCCTGCATGAAGGCGATCTGGGCGCCGTTGGGCGACCAGACGGGCAGCCCGGCGCTCTGTTCCCCCGTCACCAGCGGGGACACCTGGCCGGACTCGATGTCGAGCATGTAGAGGGCCCAGCGCCCCGAGCGATCGTAGGACATGAAGGCCAGGCGGTGGCCATCCGGTGACCACGCCGGCGCCGTGTCGCTGGGCACCTGCGTGAGCGGCCTCCGGTCGGTTCCATCAAAGGCCATGCTCCACAGGCCGCAGCGGTTGCCCGTTTCATCGCATCCCTGATATGCGATGCGTTGCCCATCGGGTGACCACGCTGGCGATTGTCCGTACCCCAGGCTGACCACCGAGTTGGGGTCGCCAGCCCACATCCGGTAGATACGCCAGCGTCGGTCGCCCTCCCGGTTGGAGGCGAACACGAGCTGCTGGCCGTCCGGGGACCAGGAGGGGAACCCGTCCTCTACGAAATACGTCGCCCGCCTCCGCTCGCCCGTCGTCGTATCGAGGATCTCTATTCCCAGCTCGTCCGGCTTCAGCGAGCGGAAGGCCAGCAGGCGGCCATCGGGCGACCAGGCGGGCTGTGTGCCCTCCTCGAGCAGCGTCTGGGGGGCCTCTCCCGGCACCAGGGTGAAGATGCGATAATGTCGGACGATGGGATCGTAGGCGGCCAGGGCCAGGCGGCCGCCCATCTCCTCCGCTGCCCCCTCCGGCAACACGCCGATCCCCAGTCGGCAGCGCTCCTCGGCCTGATCTCGGCTGGCTCGCACGTCCGCGGTATCCACGAACGCCAACGCGGCATCGTACTGTTTGACGGCCGCACACCAGTCGCCGCGATTGCCCAGCCAATCGGCGTAGTTGACGTGCGCCGCGATCAGCCGTTGTCGGGCATCCCGGTAATCGGGCGCCTTGTCGTACAGCTCCTGGAAGCGGGCGAGCGCCTGTTCCCAGTCTGCTCGCCAGTAGCTCAACCCATCCACGTAGAGCTTGGCCAGGTCCCGCTCCTCCTTCACCTCTTGCGCGTCCGGGCGCAGGGTGAGCGCCCGATCGAACATGCGCAGCGCCTCCTCGAAGCGGTCCTTGTCCACCAGGGATCGGGCGTAGGCGACGTACGCGTCGAACAGCATCTGCTCCACTTCTTCGCGACGATAGGTGGCATCGCTCAGGCGGATGGACTCCAGGAGGCGGATCGTCTCCTCCCAGTTGCCAGCCTGGTAGGCGGCCACTGCCTCCTCAAACGTGGCGTCCAGGGCGCGTTCCGGGGCGGTCGCGGCGGCCGTGGGCTCCGGCGTGGGCTGAGGGGTTGCCGCGGGGGTGGCGAGGGCGGATGGGGACATCTCCTGTAGCTGTTTCAGCGCGGCGATCGCGGCGGCGTGGTTGGGCTGCAGCACCAGGGCGGACTCCAGCTCCTTGCGCGCTAGGTCGAGCCGGCCGGCCTCCAGGTACTCCATTCCCAACTGATAGTGGATCGTGGCGCGCGCACGCCGGTAAGCGATGCGATCCTGATAGCCCCGGTAGGCGCCCCAGCCGGCCGCGAAGATCAGCCACAGCACCCCGAGCGCCAAGGTTACGGCGAACGCCCATCGCCAGCGTCCAAAATCCGTGTCGGCGGTCCCTTTCACCTCACTCCTCATCATCGGAAGTATCCAGAGGCGGTTCCGTGCGCATGATCCCCCGGGTTGTATCTCTCCTGGTGGCGCGGCGGCTGCCGCTCATGTAGCGGTTGAGAGGTTGCACAGGAGGACACGAGTGAGTCAGACCCACTTTACTCATCTCCCTGGGAGAAGTCAAGCTGAGGGATACAGGGATGCAGGGCTTTTTCAAAGTCAGTGATGGAAATCGGGGTGGTAGGAACACCCCGCGTGTCGCCCGACGCAAGACATTCCCCTGATCATCGACCG